>NZ_JAPFQV010000017.1:0-88491 GCF_033804685.1 Micromonospora sp. RTP1Z1 | reverse complement strand
CCGTGCAGCGGGGGCTGGGGAATTTTGGGGGCCGCCAGCGGGTCGCGGGTCCGGGTCGACACCGGCACCCGGGCCGGCGCCCGCCGGGTCTTCGGCCGGGCCAGCACCGCCGCGCCGCTGGCGACCTCCGGCACCGGTGCGTAGCCGGCGTCACGCAGCGCGATCAGCATCCGCCCCACCTGGTACGGGGTGGAGAGCACCGTCGGGGCCAGCCGGCGGAACGCCAGCGGCTCCAGCCGCCGGTCGGCCAGCACCTCACTGAGCAGCGCCTCGTCGTCGCTGCGGACGTAGCCCCCGGCGGAGCCGACCCGCAGCCCGCCGTGCTTACGGGCCACGTCGTCCACCAGGTAGGTCAACCCCTGCGGCACCGGGGTCCGCGACCGGCGCCGGAACAGCGCGTGCAGGTCGTCGGCGGAGTAGCCGGCGTCCAGGGCGCGCCGGACGCTGGCCGTGGTGACCCGGTACACGCTGGCCCCGCCCGCCGACTCGCGCTCGGCCACCACCTCCAGCTCACCGGCGAGCGCCGGGTCGGGCGGGCCGGGCACCACCACGGTCAGGTCGGCCTGCACCAGGAAGTGGTCGATCGGGGCGGGGAGCAGGGCGTCCAGCGCCCGGACCGCGGTCGACGGCTCGCCCGACTCGGCGTCGGAGCGCAGCCCGAGCGGGTCGTCGGCGCCCCGCTCGTCGGCCTCGGCCACGTCGGCCAGCAGCAGCCGCCCGTACGAGGTGAGCGCGCCGAGCCCGGTCACGCCGAGCTGGGCCGCCTCGCTCAGTACCTCCCGGTGCGCGGCCTCCCGGCCCCGGGCGCGCCGGGGCGCCCGCCAGTCCAGCAGCTCCAGCACCTCGTCCGGGGTCGGCGCGGTCGCCGGTTCCAGGTCAGCCACCACCCCGAGCACGGTCCGGCGGGCGGCCGGCGCGCCGGCCCGTTCCGCCTCGGCGGAAAGCACCGAGATCGGCCGGTCCCGGTCGTCCCGCTGACCGACCAGGCCCACCTGCCGGGTCATGGTGAGCCAGGCCCGGGCCAGCTGCTCCCAGCGCTGCGCGAGCGAACCGGCCCGCCACACCTCGTATCCGCCGGTGGGCAGGACCTGCTGGTCGCCGCCGTACCGGGTGGTGGCGCTGCCGGTCAGGTCGAGTTCCCCGATCAGCCCGGCCGCGTACGCCACCTCGAACAGCAACGCGGTGGTCGGGTCGTCCAGGCCGAGTCCCCGGGCCAGCCGGCGCAGGTCACGGACGCCGATGCCGCCGGAGCGGAGCACCGGGGCCGGTTCGGCGGCGAGCGCCTCCAGCAGCGCCTCGGTGTGGCGTACCACCTCCATGGTCTGCCCGGCCCCGGCGGAGTCGACGGCCTTCGGCTCGCGCGGCGGGCTGGACACCCGGGGTGGGCTGGTGCGCAGCGGGCCGAGCGGACCGGTGTCCCGGCGCAGCAGCAGTCCCACCTCGCGGGGGAGTTCGACCGTGCCGGAGCCGCCCTTGCCGCCCGACACCCGCACGAGCAGTCGGTGGTCCACCAGCCAGCGCACCGGTGAGCCGGTCGGCGCGCCGCCGTTGGTGACGTCCGGGGGGAGGCTGTCCTCCGCGCCGACCGCGGGCGCCTGCAGCGCGCCCGGTGGCACGCTGCCGACCGGGGGCCCGGCGGCGAGCCGGTCGAGGATCGCCCGTGCGGAGGGGGGTGCGGCGAGCAGCGTCCGCCGCAGCTTCGCCGGGTCCGCGCAGAGAGCCGCCGTCCGCGGGTCCAGCTCCGCCGCGGGTCGGCCCAGCCCCGCCGGGTACGGGGAGACCTCGTCGACGCCGGCCACCACGTGCAGGTCGTGCTCCGGGCCGTACAGCAGGAAGAGCGCGCGGAGCTTGCTCACCGCGGCGCGTACGGCGGTCGGGGCGGGCGGGTGCGCGCCGGCGGTGGCCATCGCCAGGATCGCCTCGGCAGCGGTGCCGCCGGAGTCGGGATCGCGGGTGAGCCGGGCGGCGTCCAGGATCTGGAGGGTGAACTGGTCCAGCCCGTCGAGGGCGCGGGCCACGGAGACCCGGGACTGGGCGCGGATGGCCAGGGCGGAGACGTCGGCCGGCACCGGCACGACGAGGTCCGGCCGCAGTTGGAGCAGGGCGGCGAGGGATTCGTCGGGGAGCGTCCGCAGCTGGTCGGCGAGTGAGGTGGTCATCGTCGTTCCACGCTAGCCCGGCCGGGGGCCGTCCCGCCCGTCGGACGTCCGGCTCGCCGGGGTTGGGCGGGTACGTTCTCGACATGCCTCCTCTGATGGTCGGATTCGACCTCGACATGACCCTGGTCGACTCGCGTCCCGGCATCGCGGCGGCCTACCGGGCCCTGACCGCGCGGACCGGCGTGTACGTGGACGCCGACGCGGCGGTGTCCCGGCTGGGCCCGCCACTGCGTACCGAGATCGCCCGCTGGTTCCCGCCGGAGCGGGTGGCGGAGGCGGTGGTCGAGTACCGGAAGCTCTACCCGGCGTACGCGATCACGCCGACCCTGCCGATGCCCGGCGCGGAGGCGGCGATCGGGGCGGTGCACGCCCGCGGCGGCCGGGTCATGGTGGTGACCTCGAAGATCGGCCGGTTGGCGAAGCTGCACCTGGACCACCTGGGGCTGGCGGTCGACGAGTTGGCCGGGGACCTGTTCGCGGAGGAGAAGGCGACCGCGCTGCGGGAGCACGGGGCCACCCTCTACGTGGGGGACCACGTGGCGGACATGGCCGCGGCGGAGGCGGCGGGAATCCCGGGCGTGGGAGTGGCGACCGGGCCGTGTTCGCGGGCTGAGCTGGCGGCCGCCGGGGCGTACCTGGTGCTGAAGGATCTCACCGAATTCCCGGCGGCGCTGGACCGGATCATCGGGCTAGCCTTGGAGCAGTAGACGTCTCGAGCGAAGCAGGGGTTTCAGGTGCCGACGGGTCGAGTGAAGTGGTACGACACGGCCAAGGGATACGGGTTCGTCACCAGTGACGAGGGTGGCGACGTGTTCCTGCCCAAGGGTGCGCTACCGGCGGGCGTGAGCGACCTGCAGGGTGGTCAGCGGGTCGACTTCAGCGTGGTCGACAGCCGTCGGGGCGCTCAGGCGATGGGGGTCAAGCTGCTGGAGGCGCCGCCGTCCGTGGCGGAGCTGCGTCGCCGGCCGGCCGAGGAGCTGCACGGCCTGGTGGAGGACATGATCAAGGTGCTGGAGGCGAGGGTCCAGCCGGACCTGCGCCGGGGCCGCTACCCGGACCGGAAGGCCGCGCAGAAGATCGCTCAGCTGGTCCACGCGGTCGCCCGCGAGCTGGAGGTCTGAGGGACGAGCCCGGCGTCGGCGGCCCGGCCGAGCAGCGCCTCGACGGCGGCGAAGCCGGCCTCTCCCAGGTCGGCGGTGAACTCGTTGACGTAGAGGCCGATGTGCCGGTCCACCACGTCGGGCTCCATCTCCTGCGCGTGGGAGAGCACGTACTCCCGGCTGGCCTCCGGGTCGGCCCACGCCTGGCGTACCGACTCGCGGATCCAGGCGGCGGCCTCGACCGGGTCGACCGTGCCCTTGCGGGCCAGGATCGCGCCGAGCGGGATCGGCAGGCCGGTGTCGCCCTCCCACCACTCGCCGAGGTCGACCAGGGCGGTCAGCCCGTGCCGCGGGTAGGTGAACCGGGCCTCGTGGATCACCAGTCCGGCGTCGTACCGGCCGGCGGCGACGCCGGGCATGATCTCGTGGAACGGCACCACCACGACCCGCGCCGGCGGCCGCTCCGCCGACCAGAGCCGGAAGAGCAGGTACGCCGTGGTCCGCTCGCCGGGCACCGCCACCGTCGCGCCGGACAGGTCGGTCCGGTCGCCCCGGGTGAGCACGAGCGGGCCGCAGCCGCGGCCGAGCGCCCCGCCGCAGGGCAGCAGGTGGTAGTCGTCCAGCAGCCACGGCAGCGCCGCGTAACTCACCTTGACCAGGTCGAACGCCCCGCGTTCGGCGGCCGTGTTGGTGACGTCCACGTCGGCGTAGGTCACCTCGACCGGCGGGGCGCCGGGCACCCGCCCGTGCACCAGGGCATCGAAGACGAACGTGTCGTTGGGGCAGGGCGAGATCGCCAGTGAGAGCGCCACGCCCCCACGTTAGCCCCGCTCCCGTCCCGACCTCCCGCCCGGCCTCCGTCGGCCGGCACCTCCTGGGCAGACGCTACGAGACTGATGACATGAATGGATCAGGCAGTCGCCAGCCGGCAATCCATGGGCGGGCAAGGTGAGTCATCCATGTCATCAGCTTCGTAGTAGCTCCTCACCCCATCGTCGTCCCCAGCGTCTGCCGTTTTCCACAGGCTTTTCCACAGCTCCTCGATGAGTGTTGAAGACCGGGTGATGCGAGTCGGAGCATGGCGGTGTGAGGGAGTTCAAGCCACGGACCGACCTGGGTGTGACGCTCCGGGCGCTCCGCCGCCAGGCCGACCTGAGCCAGCGGCAGCTGGCGCAGCGGTCCGGAGTGCCGCAGGCGACGATTGCCCGGATCGAGTCGGGCCGGACGGCCGACCCGAGCTTCCGCGTCCTCGAACGGCTCGTGAGCGCAGTTGGCGGCCGCGTCATGATCTTCGCCGCCGGGGCCGCCGGGGCCGCCAGGGCGGGCCCGACAGGTGCCGACGAGGCCCGCTTGCTGCCGGCCGTGCCGCACGAGGAGCTGCGGGACGCGGCCGGCCGGCACTGCCCGGCCCACCTGGACGCCCGGGAGGTGCGCGAGCCGCGGGACTGGCCGGGCGCCTGGTGGGCGCAGTGGCACGACCTTCCCCCGCAGCGGTGGCCGGCGCCCCTGCCCGCCGTGACCTACGTTCAGGATCGGAGCGAGCGGGACCGGCGGCGGCGGGGCGAACGGGTCCGACGGGAGGTCCGGGTCCGGCGCTTCACGGGCGGCGGCCTCCCCGCGACCTCGTGGCGGTTCCTCGCCGAACTGCCCGACGGCGAGCTGGTGGGCGAACTGCGGGCGCACGAGCGCAGTGTCGACCTGCTGCTCGGGTACGACCTGGGTGACCGGCGGGAGCTCGTGCTCGACGGCGTCCTGGTCGCCCCCGAATGCCGTCTGCTGGGCATCGGGCGCCGGCTGGTGGAAGCGCTCCGCGCCGAGCTGGACCACGCCGGTGTCGCCACCGTCCACGCCGTCGCCGAGTTCGGCGGCGTCGGCTTCCTGAGGGCCTGCGGTTTCCAGGTCGAGTGGCACCGGCCTTCGGCGCTCCGGCTGGCCGGGCCGGTCAGCGCAGGGCGGCGGCCGCCGCGGTGAGGGCGGCGAAGGCCTCCTTCATCCGCCAGACTCCCCGGTCCCGCGGTCCGATCGGGTTCGACACCGTCCGCAGCTCGGCGAAGGGCAGGGCGGCCTGAGTGGCGGCGACGGCGACGCCGTACCCCTCCATGGCCTCGGCCACCGCGTCCGGGTGCCGGTCGGCCAGGGCCGCGGTGCTCGCGGCCGTGCCCGTCACCGTGCTGACCGTGAGCACCGCGCCGACCGTCGCCGCCGGCAGCGCCGTCCGCAGCGCCCCGAGCAGCCCGGGGTCGACGGGGACGGCTACACCGCCCCCCAGCAGCTCCGCCGGCATGCCCAGCTCGTCGACCGGGATGAACCCCTCCGGTGACTCGGCGCCCAGATCCGCCGCCACGCTGCGGGTCGCCAGCACGATCCCGCCGACCGCCACCCGCCCGGCGAAGCCGCCGGCGATGCCCGCGCTCACCACCGCCCGGTACGGCCGCCCGGCCGCCTCGGCCAGCGCGAGCAGCCGGGCGGTGGCGGCGCCGGCGACCGCCGGGCCCACCCCGACCGGGACGACCGTCACAGTGGGCTCCGTGAGACCCGCCCGGAGCGCCTCCGCCTCGGCCGGCACGGCCGTCACCACCAGCAGGCCGCTCACGCGACCGGTCCCCGGGGCTCCCGCCGGTTCTCCTCCTCGGCCCCGCCCGGCCCGCCGACCGAGGAGGAAGGGCGGTAGATGTGGTAGCCCGGCGGCGCGAGACCCTCGTCGTCGGCCGACGCCGGCGTCCTGCCATGGGAGGGGGCCGGCGAGGTCGGTGCGGGATCGGCGAACCCGGCCTGCGGGTCGTCGGTCCCGAGCGGCTCGGTCTGCTCGGTCTGCCCGGTCTGCCCGGTCTGCTCGGCGGCCAGCTCGTTGTCGCCGAGCGGCCGCCCGATCAGCCGATCATTGCGCAGCCGACCGGCGACCAGCAGGCCGCGCGCGGCCACCAGGGCCGCGACCCCGGCCGCCACGGCGACCCCGATCCGGCCGGTGAAGGGTACGAGCCCGAGGCCGCCGCCGGCCACGAAGGCGAGCATCAGCGCGGTCTCCGAGTGAGCGAACGAGCTGGCACGCAGCCGCTCCGGGATCCGCTCCTGGATCGACGCGTCGACCGCGAGCTTGGCGAGCCCGCTGAACAGGGCGGCCACCAGGCAGAGCAGCGCCACCATGGGCAGCGAGAACTTCAGTGCGGCGAGGACCGCGACGCCGGCCACGATGATCGTGCCGCTGGACTGGATCGCGGCCGGACGGTGGATGCGCAGGCGGGTGCCGACCGCGGTGGCCAGGAAGCTCCCCACGGCCAGCGCGCCGCCGACCAGGCCCAGCGCGCCCTGAGCGCCCAACGTGCGGCCGAAGAAGTCGGTGGTCAGGTCGCCCGCCTTGATGGCGAAGGCGAGGAAGAGCAGCAGGAAGCCGAACAGCCCGCGGAGAGCCGCCGCCCCGATCAGCGTGGCGATCACCAGCCGCCCGGCCGGTCGGCCCCGGCCCAGCGGCCGTTCCCCGTCCCGCCGGCGCAGCGCCCGCAGCGGCCGGGGCACCCGCTCCGGCGGCTCCGAGTCGGCGCGTGGCGGCAGACGCAGCGAGATCACCATGCCGACCAGGAAGATCACCGAGGCGACCCGGAGCGGCCACTGCGCCCCGAACCAGAACGCGGCCAGCCCGATCGGGGCGACCAGCGCCCCGGCCACCGTGCCGTAGACGCTGGCCCGGGCACCGACCTGGGACAGCCCGATCCCCTCCGGCAGCAGCCGGGGCACGGCCGCGGAACGGGCCACCCCGTACGCGCGGGAGAGGGCGAGCACGCCGAACGCGGCCGGGTACAGGCCGAAGCTGCCGATGTAGTCGGAGATCAACCAGGCGAGGAAGGCCCGGCCCAGCATGGTCGCCGCCAGGGCGTACCGCCGGCCGTGCCGGAAGTGGTCGAGCAGCGGCCCGACCACCGGGGCGAGCATGGCGAACGGCACCATCGTGACGAGCAGGTAGAGCGCGACCTTGTTGCGGGCCTCGCCGAGCGGCACCTCGAAGAAGATCGTCCCGGCCAGTCCGATCGCGATCAGGGTGTCCCCGGCGCAGGAGAGGGCGTGCAGGTCGAAGAGGCGGACCATGCCGACCTCGTTGCCGGCGCTGCGCGCCCGCGCCGACCCGGCCCGGCGGGTCATCCAGCGTCCGCCGCTGACCGAGCCGCGGACCAGCAGGCGGGTGGCGCGGATGCCCGTGCCGACGGTCCGCCCGAGGACGGACCGTCCGGAGCGGGAGGACAGCGGCATGTGCACCATCCTCGCCCATCTGATCCACGTGTGCCGCAGCACCCGGTGAGAACGACTCCGGGGAGTGCCTGTCGGTCGACCGCGGGCATAGGGAACAATGCGAGGGTGACCAGGCCCGTCTCCGCCCGTGCCGCCCGCCTCGACCAGGTCTGCGCCGCCGCCGTCGAGGTGGCCCGCGCCGGCATCACCGAGGTGGGTCCCGCCGACGTCGGCGACCACCTGCAGGCCGTCGCCGAGGGCGAGCGGTTCGTCACGCACTACTTCGAGTGCCGGCTGGCCGGCTACCGCGGCTGGCGCTGGGCGGTCACCGTCACCCGGGTGCCGCGCAGCCGCCACGTCACCGTCTGCGAGATCGTGCTGCTGCCCGGCCCCGACGCGCTGCGCGCCCCGGGCTGGCTGCCCTGGCAGGAGCGGCTCAAGCCGGGCGACCTGGGACCCGGCGACCTGCTGCCCACCCCGGCCGACGACGAGCGGCTGGCCCCGGGCTACCTGCTCTCCGACGACCCCGCGGTGGAGGAGACCGCCTGGGAGCTCGGCCTGGGCCGGGCCCGGGTGCTCTCCCGGGAGGGTCGCTCCGAGGCCGCCCAGCGCTGGTACGACGGCGACCACGGCCCCGCCGCCCCGATCTCGACGGCCGCGCCGGCCGCCGCCCGCTGCGGCACCTGCGGGTTCTACCTGCCGCTCGCCGGCGCGCTCCGGCAGGCCTTCGGCGCCTGCGGCAACTTCTACGCCCCGGACGACGGCCGGGTGGTGAGCGCCGACCACGGCTGCGGCGCCCACTCGGAGACGCTGGTGGAGGCGGCCGAGAACCCGGTCGACGAGCTGCCCACCATCTACGACGACAGCGCGGTCGAGGCGATGTCGGTCAGCCGGGCCCCGGGCTCGGTGGAGTCCGCCGAGCCGGCGGAGCCGTACGGCCACTCCTGAGCGTCAGTCCTGACGGGCCGCCGCCCGGCGGCGGCGCCGGTTGGCGTCGTGCCGCATCATCACCGCCAGACCGGGAAAGCCCCACAGGAATCCGGCCAGGCAGGTCCAGAGCCAGTTCTGGTGCCCGTGCTCGGTGAGCCAACCGCGGCAGAAGATCAGCAGGACGAGCCCGACCACCGCCCAGGCGACCAGGCCGGCGATGGCGATCGGCACCATCGGGGGGTCGAGCGGTTCGGGCCGCGGCGGTTGCTCTTCTGGCACGGGGAAAGGGTACGCGATCGACCTTTCCCGCCGGTCGGGTGATCTGGGACGACGCGCGCGACCGACGGTAGATCACCTGCGAGGACCTGATGGCCATTGCCCCGCCGGAGGGCGGCACCCCGCCCGATCCCACGCACCCCCGCGACGCGGTCGATCGGTTCTTCGAGATCTCCGCCCGGGGCTCGACGATGGGCCGCGAGGTACGCGGCGGCCTGGCCACCTTCTTCACGATGGCGTACATCGTGGTGCTCAACCCGCTCATCCTGGGCGGCGTGGCCGACGGTGACGGCCGGAAGCTCTCGATCCCCGCGCTGGCCGCCGCGACCGCGCTGGTCGCCGGCCTGATGACCATCCTGATGGGCGTCGTCGCGCGGTTTCCGTTGGCGCTCGCCGCCGGGCTCGGTGTGAACGCGCTGGTGGCGTTCGAGATCGCGCCGCGGATGACCTGGGCCGACGCGATGGGTCTGGTGGTGATCGAGGGTGTGCTCATCGGCATCCTCGTGCTCACCGGCCTGCGTACCGCGGTGTTCCGCTCGGTGCCGACCCAGCTGAAGACCGCGATCGGCGTGGGCATCGGGCTCTTCCTGACCATCATCGGTTTCGTCGACGCCGGCTTCGTCCGGCGGGTGCCGGACGTGGCGAAAACGACCGTGCCGGTCGGCCTGGGCATCGGGGGCAAACTCATCAGCTGGCCGACGCTGGTCTTCGTGATCGGCCTGCTGCTGACGCTGGTGCTGGTGGTGCGCCGGGTACGCGGCGCGATCCTGATCGGCATCCTGACCGCCACGGTGCTCGCCATCATCGTGGAGGCGATCGGTCACATCGGTCCGTCCGTCGTCAACGGCCGGCCCAACCCGAAGGGCTGGGCGTTGAACGTGCCGACGTTGCCGGAGAAGGTCGTCGACGTCCCGAACCTCTCGTTGCTCGGCAACTTCGACGTGCTGGGCAGCTGGAGCCGGGTCGGCTGGCTGGTCCCGCTGATGTTCGTCTTCACCCTGCTGATCACGGACTTCTTCGACACCATGGGCACGATGGTGGCCATCGGCCAGGAGGGGAACATGCTCGACGAGCGGGGGACCCCGCCGCGGGCGAAGGAGATCCTGCTGGTCGACTCGATCGCCGCGGCCGCGGGCGGCGCGGCCAGCGTCTCCAGCAACACGTCGTACATCGAGAGCGCCGCCGGTGTCGCGGAGGGCGCCCGGACCGGCGTGGCCAGCCTGGTCACCGGGGGCTTGTTCCTGCTGGCGATGTTCCTGGCGCCGCTGTCGGAGATCGTGCCGTTCGAGGCCGCCTCGACGGCGCTGGTGGTGGTCGGCTTCCTGATGATGACGGCGGTGCGGACCATCGACTGGACCGACTACGAGATCGCCATCCCGGCGTTCCTCACCATCGTGCTGATGCCGTTCACCTACTCGATCTCGAACGGCATCGGCGCCGGCGTCATCACCTACGTGCTGGTCAAACTGGCGCGGGGGAAGGCGCGGGAGATCCACCCCCTGCTGTACGGAGTGGCGGCGCTGTTCGTGCTGTACTTCCTGCGCGGGCCGATCGAGTCCGTTGTGCTGTAGCTCATGGAACCCCCTGGTGAGCATGGTCATAATCCATGTCGTTAGCCAGGCTCATTAGTTAAGCTAACGATTGTGACGGAGCGGACGGTGACGGCGAAACGCGTGCCACCGGCGCGGCTGGCCCCTCAGCTGCGTGATGCGATCACCCGGCTCAACCGGCGGGTCCGACAGGCCCGGCCGGTCGGCGACCTCACGGTCACCCAGCTCTCCGCGCTCACCAGCCTCAAGCTGGCGGGCGCGCTGACGCCGCGGGAACTGGCCGATGTCGAACGGGTGCAGCCGCCGACGATGACCAAGATCGTCGCGAAGTTGGAGGAGCGCGGCCTCGTGCAGCGCACCCCCCATCCGACCGACGGCCGACAGGTCATCCTGGCGCCGACCGAGGGGGGACGGGCCGTGCTCGACCAGTTCGAACGGGTCCGTGACGAGTGGCTGGCCAGCCGCCTGGCCGCGCTGACGGAGGACGAACGCGACACGCTGCGGCGGGCCGCCGAGATCCTCCAGCAGCTCGCTCGCGCCTGACTCGACCGCCCCACGGTCCGCGCCGTCCACGCTGGATGACGCGTACGACCACGAGGAGGCGCACCAAGAGTGCAGGCGAAGCTGAGCACGATGTTCCAGTCCCTACGAGTCCGTAACTACCGACTCTTCACCACCGGACAGCTGATCAAACTGATCGGCGTCTGGATGATGTTCATCGCCCAGGACTGGCTCGTCCTCGAGCTCTCCGACAACTCGGCCACCGCACTCGGCGTGGTCACCGCGCTCCAGTTCACCCCCGTGCTGCTGCTCACCCTGCTCTCCGGCCGCCTCGCCGACCGGTACGACAAGCGGCTGCTGCTCTTCGTCGCCAACGCGTTCTGGACCGTGCTGGCGCTGGGGATGAGCCTTCTGGTACTCACCGACCTGGTGCAGCTCTGGCACGTCTTCACGTTCGCCGCCCTGCTCGGCGTGGCCAACGCGGTGGAGACCCCGGTCCGGCAGGCCTTCGTCTCCGAGCTGGTCGGCATGCCGCTGCTGCCGAACGCGCTCTCGCTCAACGCGGCCACCTTCAACTCGGCGAGGATCATCGGCCCGGCCGTCGCCGGCCTGGCCATCGCCGCCTTCGACGTCGGCCCGGTCTTCCTCTTCACCGCGCTCAGCTCGATCGCCCCGCTGGTCAACGTGGTTCGGATGCGCCCGGCCGAGCTGCACCGCAAGGACCTCCCGCCGGTCGGCGAGCGCGACCAGGCGAAGGTGATCGACGGGCTGCGCTACGTCTCGCGCCGTGCCGACCTGCTGCTGCCGATGGCCCTGATGTCCGTGGTCGGCATGACCCTGTTCAACTTCCAGCTCACCCTCGCCGCGCTGGCCAAGACCGTCTTCAACACCGGCGCGGCCTCGTTCGGCCTGTTCAGCACCGCGCTCGCGGTCGGCGCGCTGGTCGGGGCGCTGGCCGGCACCGGGCGGCGCAGCCGCCCCTCGATCTGGCTGGTGCTCGGTGCGGCGATCGGCTGCGCCAGCTTCGGCACCCTGGTCGGGCTCGCCCCGGCGTACTGGCTGGTGGTGACGCTGCTGATGCCGACCGGCTTCTTCATGGTCTTCTTCGCCCAGGCCGCCAACCAGCGGGTCCAGCTCGGTGTCGACGCCGCCTTCCGCGGCCGGGTCATGGCGCTCTGGGTGCTGGTGTTCCTGGGCACCAACCCGGTGGGTGCGCCGGTGATCGGCTGGGTGGCCGAGACCTACGGCGCCGGGGCGAGCATCTGGATCGGCGGCCTGATCTCGCTGGCCGCGGCCCTGGTCGCGCTCGCCTGGCAGCTGCGCCACTCCGGTGCCCGGCTCCGGATGCGGGTGCTGCCCATGCCGCGCTTCTACGTGGTGTCGCCCACTGCCGAGTGACGCCGGCGATCGCCCTGAAAAGACCGGTTCCCGGCGCGGGGGCCGGTCTTTCCGCATCATTCGCGTCCGGATACCGGCAATCGGGTGGCGGGCGGTCACACCGGGGGCTTAGCGTCGATGTGTGGGAGTCGGGCGGGGTCTGCTGCTGATGCTGGCGATTCTCGCCGTCTGCTGCCTGCCCGCCGCCTTCGCGCTGCTCTTCTGCGCCGACGAGATCATCGACCGGGTGGCCTGCCGGTGGGCCGAGTGGCGGGACCAGCGTCGTGAACGACGCACCATCGCCAAGTTGGACCGCGCCATCGAGGCGGACGCGCTCACCCGCGACATCGACCTGACCGAGTTCGACCGGGACGGCCGGCGCCCGTTGGAACAGATCGCCGCCGACCTGCGCCGCCTCGGTGGGCACCGGCTCGCCGCCGCCGGCCGCTCGGTGGTCTGGCACGGCGCGGTCATCGACGCGTACGACGAGCGCCTGCGGGCCGCCTGCCGGGCGCTGGGCATCCCCGAACACCTGGCCGAGCTGGAGGGCGTGGACCGGGAGATCGAACGGGTCCGGGTGGAGGGCCTGCTGCACGCCGCCGGGGTCGCCCTGCCCACCGCCCGCGCCGGGCACCGCCAGCGGCACCGCTGAACGGGCTCCCGGTGCGGCTCTTCGTTGCGATCTGTCCGTCCCGGCCGGCGGTCGACGACCTGACCGCCCGGGTGGCCCGGCTCCGGGTGGGCGTCGCCTCCGCCGCCGGCACCAACGTCCGGCTGGCGGACCCGGCCCATTCCCACCTCACCCTCGCCTTTCTCGGCGACGTCGAGGAAGGTCGGCTGGTCGAGGCGGAGAGCGCGCTCGGCCTGGCCGCCGAGACGTTCCGGAACGGGCGGGACAGCTCCCCCCGGCTGCGCCTCGGCGGCGGGGGCAGCTTCGGGCGGGGCCGGTTCACCGTGCTCTGGGTGGACGTCCGGGGTGACGTCGAGGCGCTGGCGACGCTGGCCCGGCTGGTCCGGTTCGGGCTGCGTCGGGCCGGGCTGCCGCACGACGAGAAGCCGTTCCGCGCGCACCTCACCATCGCCCGCCCCGGCGACCGGATCGACCGTGCCGACGTGCTCGCCGACCGGGAGACCCTGGCCGGCTACCTGGGACCGGAGTGGCCGGCGACCGAGCTGATCCTGGTCCGCAGCCACCCGGGCCCCCGCCCGACGTACGACCGCCTCGCCGCCTGGCCCCTCTGACCTCCCCTAAGGAGGGACGGGGGTGTTACCAGGCCCAGGCCTCGGGGCCGGGGCCGCCGTTGCCGAGCGGGGGGAAGAGTTCGTCGAGGCGCTTCAGCGTTCCCTCGTCAAGGTCGACCTCGAGGGCGCCGAGGGTGCAGTCGAGTTGGTCGAGCGTGCGCGGACCGATGATCGGGGCGGTCACCCCGGGGCGGGAGAGCAGCCAGGCCAGCGCCACGTCCGCCGGGTCGTGGCCCAGGTCCGCGCAAAGCTTCTCGTACGCCTCAACGGTGGGCCGGTGCTCGGCGAGCGCGTCGCCGGCGCGGCCGCTGGTGCCGCGCGCGGCACCGCCCTCCGCCATCTTCCGCAGCACCCCGGCGAGCAGCCCGCCGTGCAGCGGCGACCAGGGGATGATGCCCAGCCCATGGTGCTGGGCGGCGGGGACCACCTCCAGCTCGACGTGCCGGGTCATCAGGTTGTAGATGCACTGCTCGGAGACGAGGCCGAGGAAGTTGCGCCGGCCCGCCGCCGCCTGCGCCTGGGCGATGTGCCAGCCGGCGAAGTTGGACGATCCGACGTAGATGACCTTGCCCTGGGCGACCAGGGTCTCCATCGCCTGCCAGATCTCCTCCCACGGCGTGGTGCGGGAGATGTGGTGCATCTGGTACAGGTCGATGGTGTCGGCCTGCAACCGGCGCAGTGACTCCTCGCAGGCCCGGATGATGTGCCGGGCGGAGAGGCCCTGGTCGTTGGGCCAGTCGCTCATCTTGCCGTAGACCTTGGTGGCCAGGACGACCTTGTCGCGGCGTCCGCCGCCCTGGGCCAACCAGCGGCCGATGATCTGCTCGGTGAGGCCCTCACCGAGCTGCCAGCCGTAGACGTTCGCGGTGTCGAAGAAGTTGATTCCGTGTTCCAGCGCCCGGTCCATGATGGCGAAGCTGTCCGGCTCGGTGGTCTGCGGCCCGAAGTTCATGGTGCCGAGGCAGAGCCGGCTCACCGAAAGACCGGTGCGTCCCAGGTTCGTGTACTCCATGGGTCCACCCTGGCACGCGCGCACTTCGAGTGCATCGCGTTACCAGGGTGCCCGATGGATCAGGAGGACTCGCGGGCCGCCGGGCCGGTGCCGAACAGGACGTCGTCCCAGCTCGGGAGCCGCTTGCGCGGCTTGCCGTTGGCGTCCGTCGACTCGCCGCCACCGGCGGCCGCCGCGCCGCCCGTCCGGCGCGGCCGGAGCACCGCCAGCGACGGCACGGCCGGGATCTCCTTCGGCGCGTCCGAGTCGTCGTCGAACGCCGAGCCCTGACCGCCGCCGAGCAGGGCCGCGGCGCCACCGCCGACTGCCCGCTGCCGGGGTGCGTCCTGGGCGGCCGGCGAACGCGGGTCGAGCCCGCGCCCGGAGGTCGAGCCGAGCGGCCGGTCCAGCGAGGCGAGCAGCGCGTCCCGCCCGGCCCGGATCGGGTCGCGACCCGGACGGGCGTGCTCGCCCGCCGACGGCAGGCCGTGGCCGCCCCGGCTGGGCTCGCCGCGCGACGGGCCGGGCAGCGTGTGGCCGCCCCGCTCCGGCGCCGGCTCCTGGCCGAGGATCGGCGTGGGTCGCTCGGCGCACAGGTACTGCGCCATGTCGTCGTGCGGCGTGACGTTCTGCCGGAGCTTGTCGAGATCCCAGACCGCCTGCGCGGTGGCCTTGCCCGACGGCCAGGTGGCGATGATCCGCCAGGTGCCGTCGTCGCGGCGGTACGCGTCCCAGGAGATCTTCTCGGTGTCGATCCCGTGCTGGGCCAACCGGCCGTTGACCACCTCGGTCAGCGGGGTGGGCTTCTCCGCGCCCTTGAGCCGGGTGCGCCGGGCGTGCTGGGCGAGCATGGCCCGCTCCTGGAGCACCGGGCCGGCGTAGCGCAGGACGCGGTCGACCGGTACGCCGGCGATCCGGGCGACGTCCTCGGCGGACTCGCCGGAGCGGATCTTGGCCTGGATGTCCCGGGGGGACAGCGACGGCATCGGGTCGGCGGCGGTCGGCACCACCGCGAGGGGGGTCGCACCGGGCTCGGTGTGCAGCACCGTGGCGACGCGTTCGTCGATGGGGAGGGCGAGCAGGCGACCGACCTCGTCGGCCAGCACCAGAGCCTGGCCGTCCTCGGAGATGGCGACGAAGCGTACTGGGCGCATGGCGTTGCCTCCGTCCCGCTTCCCTGGCCGTCACGCCACGAGCCGGCCACCCGGGCGTCTCGCACCACCGTACGCTCATCGACCCGCAGGTGGGGGATGCGACACTCGGCATGTCGCGACTGAGCTGGGGCGATGATCACGGTGGGTGGCCGCCGAAGGCCCGACGACCACCCACCGTGACGGCTTGTTAGAGCCGTTCCACCACGTAGTCGATGGAGGCGGTCAGCGCCTCCACATCGGCCGGTTCGACGGCCGGGAAGAGCGCGATCCGGAGCTGGTTGCGGCCCAGCTTCCGGTACGGCTCGGTGTCCACGATGCCGTTGGCGCGCAGCGCCCTGGCGATCGCCGCGGCGTCCACCCCGTCGGCGAAGTCGATGGTGGCGACCACCTTGGAGCGCAGCGCCGGGTCGGCCACGAACGGGGTGGCCACGGCCGAACGCTCGGCCCAGCCGTACACGATGCCGGCGCTCTCGGCGGTCCGCTTGGCCGCCCAGGAGAGACCGCCCTGCGAGTTCATCCAGTCGGTCTGCTCGGCCGCCAGGAAGATGGTGGCCAGCGCGGGCGTGTTGTACGTCTGCTCCAGCCGCGAGTTGTCGATCGCGGTGACCAGGTCGAGGAAGGCCGGGATGTAGCGGCCCGACCCCTTGATCTCACCGGCCCGCTCCAGCGCGGCCGGCGACATCAGGGCCAGCCAGAGGCCGCCGTCCGAGCCGAAGCACTTCTGCGGGGCGAAGTAGTAGACGTCGGTGTCGCCGACGTTGACCTCGAGGCCGCCGGCGCCGGAGGTGGCGTCGACCAGCAGCAGCGAGCCCTCGTCGGCGCCCGCCACCCGGCCGATCGGCACCGCCACGCCGGTGGAGGTCTCGTTGTGCGGGGTGGCGTAGACGTCCACCCCCGCCTCGGCGACCAGGGTCGGCGCGGTGCCCGGCTCGGCCTTGCGGACGGTCGGCTCGCCCAGGAACGGGGCATCCTTGACCGACTTGGCGAACTTGGCGCCGAACTCGCCGAAGCTGGCGAACTGGGCCCGGTCCCGGACCAGACCGAAGGCGGCGACCTCCCAGAAGGCGGTGGTGCCGCCGTTGCCGATCACCACCTCGTACCCCTCGGGCAGGGAGAAGAACTCGGCGATGCCCCGGCGCAGCCGGGCCACCTGGTCGCGGACGGTCTTCTGCCGGTGCGACGTGCCCAGGTAGCTGGTGGCCACGTCGGCAAGTGCGGACACCGCCGCTGGACGGACCTTGGACGGCCCGCAGCCGAACCGCCCGTCGGCGGGCTTGAGGTCGTCGGGAATCCGGATGGTCGGTGCGTCAGCCACGGTGGTCGAGATCCTTCCGCAAGGGCGAGAGCGGGCCCGGCGACACTGCCGGCCTTCATCCTCGCACCCGGGGTGGGTCACCCGGCGGCTTGTCCCATCCGGCGGGGTGAGGCATCCGCCACAGGACGGGCGAGGGGCCCCGTCCACGTGGACGGGGCCCCTCGGCGGGTACGCGGCTCAGGCGCCGTGCGGGATGGCGTCCCAGCCCTCGACCTGCTGCGGCTTGCGGCTGCCCGGGCCGACGTAGCGGGCCGACGGGCGGACCAGGCGCTGGAGGTGCTTCTGCTCCAGGATGTGCGCGGACCAGCCGCCCATTCGGGCGCAGGTGAACATCGAGGTGAACATGTGCGCCGGCACCTCGGCGAAGTCCAGCACGACGGCCGACCAGAACTCGACGTTGGTGGCGAGCACCCGGTCCGGGCGGCGGGCCTGGAGCTCGGCCAGGGCGGCCTTCTCCAGCGCCTCGGCGACCTCGAAGCGCGGCGCGCCCAGCTCCTTGGCGGTGCGCCGCAGCACGCGGGCGCGCGGGTCCTCGGCCCGGTAGACCCGGTGGCCGAAGCCCATCAGCCGCTCGCCGCGGTCCAGGACGCCCTTGACGTACCCCTCGGCGTCGCCGCTGCGCTCGACGGCCTCCAGCATGGTGAGCACCCGGGACGGCGCGCCGCCGTGCAGCGGGCCCGAGAGGGCCCCGATGCCGGAGGAGATGCAGGCCGCGGCGTCGGCGCCGGTGGAGGCGACGATCCGGGCGGTGAACGTGGAGGCGTTCAGGCCGTGCTCGGCGGCCGAGATGAAGTACGCGTCGACGGCCTTGACGTGCCGCGGGTCGGGCTCACCCCGCCAGCGCTTCATGAACCGCTCGACGATCGTCCCCGCCTTGTCGATCTCCTTCTGCGGCACCGCCGGCAGGCCCAGGCCGCGGGCGGACTGGGCGACGAAGGAGAGCGCGGTCACCGACACCCGGGCGAGATCCTCGCGGGCCTGCTCGTCGGAGATGTCCAGCAGCTGGCTGAGCCCCCAGTACGGGGCGAGCATGGCGACGGCGGACTGCACGTCGACCCGGATGTCGCCGGAGTGCACCGGCACCGGGAACGGCTCGGCGGGTGGCAGGCCCGGGCCGAAGCGCCCGTCGACCAGCAGCGCCCAGACGTTGCCGAAGGAGACCTGACCGATCAGATCCTCGATGTCGACGCCGCGATAGCGCAGCGCGCCGCCCGCGCGGTCCGGTTCGGCGATCTCGGTCTCGAAGGCGACTACGCCCTCCAGGCCCGGTTTGAAGTCGGACATGTCGTCTCCTGGCTTCCGGCTCGGTGCGCCCGAGCGGGCCCATCCGGCCCCGCACCTTAGGCGACCCTCAGGGATGGTGTTCGTGCCATCTTGCCTGCTGGGTAACCGAGTGCGCGACCCGCTGCGACTGTGCCGCACGTGACATCCCCGCCGGTGGACAAGCTCACGCCCTCGGCCAGACTGGGCGATGGGGTCTGGCCAGCGTCTCCGGGACGTGGGCGGCCCGGCGAGGGGGAAGAGGAACGTGACGGGCGACACAGTGGTCCCGGCGGCCATGCGTAACGAGTACGCCGCCGACCAGGGCCTTTCCGAGGCCGACCTGGCACCGGACTGGCACACCCAGTTCGGCCGCTGGTTCGCCGACGCGGTCGCGTTCCCGCTCCCCGAACCGAACGCGATGGTCGTCGCCACCGCCGACGCCGCCGGGCGCCCCAGCGGTCGCACCGTCCTGCTGAAGGGGTACGACCCGGAGGGCTTCGTCTTCTACACCAACTACGACTCCCGCAAGGGCGTCGAGGCGACCGCCAACCCGTGGGTCAGCCTGGTCTTCCCGTGGTTCCCGATGCAGCGCCAGGTGGTCGTCACCGGGCAGGTGGCACGGGTCGACCGGGCGGAGACCGAGGCGTATTTCGCCAGCCGGCCGCGCGGCTCGCAGCTCGGGGCGTGGGCGAGCGCTCAGTCCCGGGTGGTCCCCGACCGGGCGGCGCTGGACGACGCGTACGAGGCGGTGGCCGAGCGGTTCGCCGAGGTCGAGCGGATCCCGGCGCCACCGCACTGGGGTGGGCTGCGGGTCCGCCCCGGGTCGGTCGAGTTCTGGCAGGGGCGGGGCAGCCGGCTGCACGACCGGCTGCGGTTCCGGCGTACCGACGGCGGCGACTGGATCATCGAGCGGCTGGCGCCGTGACCGGGGTCAAGGAGGCCCGGCCGCGCGGGGCGCGCCGCTGGGCGATCGACCTGCGCCCGTTGCGGGTGCCCGCGTACCGGCGGGTCTGGCTCGGCGGCAGCATCGCCATGCTCGGCTTCCAGTTCACGGCGGTGGCGGTGCCGGTGCAGATGTACACGCTGACCCGGGACTCGTTCTGGGTCGGACTGCTCGGGGTGGCCGGGTTCCTGCCCCTGCTGGTGTTCGGGCTCTGGGGTGGCGCGGCCGCCGACGCCCGCGACCGGCGCGCCGTGCTGCTCGTCAGCCAGGCGGTGCTCTGGGCGTCGATGGTGGCGCTGCTGCTCCAGGCCGTGTTCCGGGTGGGCAGCCCGGTGCTGCTGCTGGCCCTGGTGGCGCTGCAGTCGGCGGGGTTCGCGATCAGCGGGGCGGCCCGCACCGCGAGCATCCCCCGGCTCGTGCCGGCGGAGCTGGTGCCCGCCGCCAGCACGCTGAACTTCACCACCTACACCGCCGCGTCGGTCGTCGGCCCGCTCGTCGCCGGGCTGATCTTCGCGACCTGGGCGACCGGCGTCGCGCTGCCGATCGCGTACGGCCTGGACATGCTCCTCTTCACCGCCGCAGTCTGGGCGACGGTCCGGATGCCGGCCCTGCCGCCCGAGCCGGACCCGGACGGCGACGGCTCGCCCCGCCGGGCGGGACTGGCCAGCATCGTCGACGGGCTCCGCTACCTGAGCACCACGCCGGTGCTGCTGCTCTCCTTCGCCATCGACCTGATCGCGATGGTCCTGGCCATGCCCCGGGCGCTCTTCCCCGAGGTGGCGCTGGAGCGGTTCGGCAGCGGTGCGGCCGTCGGGTGGCTCTACAGCGCGATCGCCATCGGGTCGATGCTCGGCGGCCTCACCTCCGGCTGGATCGGGCGGCTGCGCCGGCAGGGACTGGTGCTGGTGCTGGCGGTGGTCGGCTGGGGCCTCGCCGTCGCGGCCGCCGGGTTGGCCGACCAGCTCTGGCTGATGGTGGTCCTGCTCGCGGTGGCCGGCGCGGCGGACCTGGTCAGCGCGGTGCTGCGGCAGTCGATGCTGCTGGTGTACGCGCCGGACCGGATGCGCGGCCGGCTCCAGGGCGTGAACACGGTGGTGATCGCCGGCGGTCCGCGCCTGGGCGACCTGCGGGCCGGCGGGGTGGCCGCCGGCTTCGGCACCGGCGTCGCCTGGGTCGGCGGCGGGCTCGCCTCGGCCGCCCTGGCGGTGCTGCTGGCGGTGGTCTTCCCGGCCCTGGTCCGGTACCGGGCCGCCGCCACGGCGGGCACCGACCGGGACTGATCCGGGCCGGCCCGGCGGCGCGGGTGTCCGCGCGGCGCGCCCCCGGGCATCGCCTCCCGTGGTCGGCCGGGCCGCGTCGACCCGCCGCCGGCTGGGACGACGGTCGCCGGGTCCAGCGCGGGCCGGGGCCGACCGACTAAGGTCGCCGGAATGGAGAATGCCGCGAACCGGTCACCGTCCGGTGCACAGTGGACCATTGCCGCCGGCGGCCACGAAGCGGTGATCGTCGAGGTGGGCGGTGGGCTGCGGGCGTACCGGCACGACGGGGTGGACTACGTCGACGGGTACGAGGCGGACGAGCTCTGCCCCGGCTCGGCCGGGCAGGTGCTGGCGCCCTGGCCGAACCGGGTCCGGGACGGGGCGTACACCTTCGGCGAGCGGTCGTTGCAGCTCGACGTCAGCGAGCCGGCCCGGCACAACGCCATGCACGGTCTGGTCAACTGGGTCTCCTGGCAGCTGGTCGAGCAGTCCGCGGAGGCGGTGACGGTCGGCTACGACCTGCCGCCGAGCCCGGGTTACCCGTGGCCGCTGCGGCTGCGTACCCGGTGGAGCGTGGGGCCGGACGGGCTGCGGGTGGAGCAGGAGGCCACCAACCTCGGCGGGGAGGCCTGCCCGTTCGGCTACTCCCTGCACCCCTACCTGCGGCTGCCCGGGGTCGCGGTGGACGAGCTGACGCTGCGGGTGCCGGGGCGGATTCGAGTGTTGTTGGACGGCCGGCTGCTGCCGATCGGCGCCACCGCGGTCGCCGGCACCGAGTACGACTTCACCGAGCCCCGCGCGATCGGCGCCGCGGTGCTGGACGTGGCCTTCGGCGACATCGTCCGGGACGACGACGGAGGCTCGGCGGTGACCCTCGCCGCGCCGGACGGCTCGGCCGCGGTGCACGTCTGGGCGGACCGGGAGTTCGGCTGGTGGCAGGTCTTCACCGGGGACACCCTCAGCGGGGAGCGGCACCGCCGTTCGGTCGCGGTCGAGCCGATGACCTGCCCGGCGGACGCGTTCCGCTCCGGCAAGGACGTCATCGTGCTGGCGCCCGGCCAGACCTGGCGGGGCGCCTGGGGCGTCCGGCCCGGCGCCTGAGCGGCGCGGGGGAGCGGCATGGAGTTCGCCGAGGTGGTCCGGCGTCGCCGGATGGTGCGCAACTACGACCCGGACCGTCCGGTCCCGCCCGACGTGGTGGACCGGCTGCTGGACCACGCGGTGCGGGCGCCGTCGGCCGGCTTCGCGCAGGGTTGGGGCTTCCTGGTGCTGGAGACGCCGGAGGACCGGGAACGGTTCTGGACGGCGGCCACCCCGGGCGGCGGCGGCCGGGAGCGCTGGCTGGCCGGGATGCGCCGGGCGCCGTTGATCGTGGTGCCGCACGCGAACCGGTCGGCGTACCTGGAGCGGTACGCCGAGTCGGACAAGGGCTGGGCGGACCGCTCGACCGAGCGCTGGCCGGTGCCCTACTGGTACGTCGACACCGGCTTCGCCGCCCTGCTGATGCTGCTCACCGCGGTGGACGAGGGGCTGGGCGCGTGCTTCTTCGGCATCCCGCCGGAGCGGCTCGACAGCTATCGGGAGGCGTTCGGGGTGCCCGAGGAGTACCAGCCGATCGGCGCGGTGACGGTGGGTTACCGGGCGGTCGACCACCGGTCGCCGTCGCTGCGCCGGGGCCGCCGCCCGGTCGGTGAGGTGGTTCGCCGGGGTCGGTGGAGTTGAGCCGATTCGTCCCGCCGAGCGACGGTACAGGTCGTAGCGAAACCGACATGAGGGAGCAAAACGCGGTGTGGCGAGGGCGGCTAGGCTGGCACGGACATCAGCGCCACGCCGCGCGGTGCCACGCCGTCGACCGGCGTGGTGCCGGGGGCGGGCCGGGCCAGGGGGAGGGGAGCGTGCCGTGATCTTCAGAGCGGTCCGGGACGGGCGTCCCTACCCGGAGCACAACCTCACGCTCAAGCAGTGGGCGGAGATCCCGCCGCGCCCGCTGCGGCTCGCCGAGCTCATCACCACCAAGCGGGAACTCGCGCTGGACAAGCTCCTCGCCGAGGACTCCACCTTCTACGGTGACCTCTTCCCGCACGTGGTGCAGTGGAACGGCGGCCTCTACCTGGAGGACGGCCTGCACCGCGCGCTGCGCGCGGCGCTCCAGCAGCGCAACCAGATCCACGCCCGGGTGCTGGTGCTCGGCGGCCAGCCCGAGTGACGCCCGCCTGACGAATCGTTAAGGTGACCTCCATGAGCCCTCTCGACCTGCTGGACGTCGACGCGTCGCTGGACGAGGAGGAGCGGCAGATCCGCGCCGTCGTGCGCCAGCTCGTCGACGACCGGGTACGCCCGCACGTCGCCGGCTGGTACGAGGACGGCCAGGTGCCCGCCCGCGAGCTGGCCCGGGAGTTCGGCAAGCTCGGCCTGCTCGGCATGCACCTGACCGGGTACGGCTGCGCCGGTGCCTCCGCGGTCGCGTACGGGCTGGCCTGCCTGGAGCTGGAGGCCGGCGACTCCGGCGTCCGCTCGCTGGTCTCGGTGCAGGGCTCGCTGGCCATGTACGCCATCTGGCGCTTCGGCAGCGAGGAGCAGAAGCAGCGGTGGCTCCCGGCGATGGCGGCCGGCGAGGCGATCGGCTGCTTCGGGCTGACCGAGCCGGACCACGGCTCCGACCCGGCGTCGATGGCCACCCGGGCCCGCCGGGACGGCGACGACTGGATCCTCAACGGCACCAAGATGTGGATCACCAACGCGCCGATCGCCGACGTCGCGGTGATCTGGGCGCGCACCGACGAGGGCGTGCGTGGTTTCGCCGTACCGATGGACACGCCCGGGGTGACGGCGCGGGAGATCCGCCGCAAGATGTCGCTGCGCGCGTCCCTGACCGGGGAGCTCACCCTCGACGACGTCCGGCTCCCGGCGGACGCCCGGCTGCCCGAGGCGATCGGGCTCAAGGCGCCGCTGAGCTGCCTGACCGAGGCCCGGCACGGCATCGTCTGGGGCGCGCTCGGCGCGGCCCGCGACTGCCTGGAGACGGCCCTGTCGTACGCGACCACCCGGACCCAGTTCGGCCGGCCGCTGGCCGGCTTCCAGCTCACCCAGGCCAAGCTCGCCGACATGGCGGTCGAGTGGAACAAGGGCCTGCTGCTCGCGCTGCACCTGGGCCGGCTCGCCGACGCCGGGAGGCTGCGCCCTGAGCAGGTCAGCGTCGGCAAGCTCAACAACGTGCGGGAGGCGCTCGCAATCGCCCGGGAGTGCCGGACGATCCTCGGCGCCAACGGCGTCTCCGGCGAGTACCCGGTGATGCGGCACGCCAACAACCTGGAGAGCGTGCTGACCTACGAGGGCACCTCGGAGATCCACCAGCTGGTCATCGGGCAGCGGCTGACCGGGCTTTCCGCGTTCGCCTGACCTGCACCTTCGTCGTTCCGGGCCGCTCGACGAGCGGGTGTCGTACCGGGGAAGTACCGTCATCATCAGTCGATTTGTCTGACGAGGACGGTGAGGGCGATGGCCCGCGACGGTGACATCAACGAGCCCACCAGGGAGTTCCCCGGTTATCCGACCGGCGACTCGCTCCGGGCCCGCTCGGACGTCACACCCGAGCCAGCGCCCGGCGCTCCGACGTCGACCGGTGCACCTGCCCGCGGCCTGCTCTGGGTGCTCGGCGCGGCCGCGCTGGCGGTGGTGGTGCTGCTCGGCGTGCAGGCCACCGGGCTCCTGCCCGACTTCCGCAACCCGTTCGCCAAGGAGCAGACCGACCGCAGCCAGCCGCCGCTGCTGAAGTCGATCCGCGACCTCAGCCGGTACGTGGCCGCCGAGGGCAACTTCCAGGTGGTCGTGGACCTGCAGAACGACCGGCAGAACGTGCCGGAGTTCCTGCTCAACGAGCGGACGCTCTTCGTCGGGGCGGGCAGCGTCGAGGCGTACGTCGACTTCGCGAAGATCGCCGACGGGGCGGTGGTGGTATCCGCCGACGGGAAGTCGGTGGAGGTCAAGCTTCCCGCGCCGCAGCTCGGCGAGACCAACCTCGACCTGGAGAAGAGCTACGTCTTCGCCGAGCAGCGCGGCCTGCTCAACCGGCTGAACGAACTGGTGAAGGGCGACCCCAACCGGCAGCAGCAGGTGTACAAGCTGGCCGAGGACCGGATCACCGCCGCCGCCCGGGACAGCGGGCTGACCGCCCGCGCCCAGGAGAACACCCGCAAGATGCTGGAGGGGCTGCTCCGCTCCCTCGGCTACGAAAAGGTGACCGTCACCTACACCGCCCCCTGACCGCGTACGCCGACGCGCCCGCCACCGGCAACGGGGCGGGCGCGTCGCGTTCGGCCAAGGGGGATCAGTAGCGGGTGGCGGCGTGGCGGTCTTCGTTCGGCATCAGGATCCAGAGCACCAGGTAGACGATCACCTGGGTGCCGGGCAGCAGCAGCGACAGCAGGAACAGCAGCCGGATCATGCCGGCCGACATGCCGAACCGCTGCGCCAGGCCGGCGCAGACACCGGCGAGCATGCGCCCCTCACGGGGCCGGACCAGTTTGAGACTCATCGTCGTACTCCCACTCTGCGGCGATCCGCCGCGCTGCATTCAACTGTAGGAAGGGCCGCCCACCGCGCCCTCGGTCGCGAGGAGGATCGGCAGCCCCCGCACCCGTAGGTACTTACCCCGCCGGGTCCGCGCCGACGCGGGAGCGCATGGAGCGCCGCGCAAACGGGAGACGGGCCGTGACGGAGGGGAGACGGAATGGGGCGGAGGGTGGGCGGTGTGCCGGGTGGGGCGAGGGGCTGACCTGGGCGGGTAGGCTCGCCAGTCGGGCGCCCACACACCCGGGCACCCGCCAGCCGTCCCGGACCAGGGACGGCACGACCGGGCCGGACTCCGCACAACGGGGTGCGACGGCGAGGAAAGTGCAGCCATGATCAGTGTTTTCGACCTCTTCAGCGTCGGCATCGGGCCGTCCAGCTCGCACACCGTCGGGCCGATGCGGGCGGCCCGGACGTTCGTGACCGGGCTCAAGGCGGACGGGCTCCTCGCCGACACCGCGCGGGTGCAGGCCGAGTTGTTCGGCTCGCTCGGCGCGACCGGGCGCGGCCACGGCAGCGACCGGGCGGTGCTGCTCGGGCTGGAGGGCGAGGCGCCGGAGATGGTCGACACCGACGTCGTCGGGCCGCGGGTGGCCCAGATCCGGGCCGAGCGGCGGCTCAGCCTGCTCGGCGCCCAGGAGATCGACTTCGACCCCGACCGGGACCTGGTGCTGCACCGTCGCCGGTCGCTGCCGTACCACCCGAACGGAATGACCTTCGTCGCGTACGACCGGACGGGCGCGGAGCTGCGCGGCCGGACGTATTACTCGGTGGGCGGCGGGTTCGTGGTCGACGAGGCGGCGGCCGGGGCGGACCGGATCACGCCGGACACCACCCGGGTGCGGTACCCGTTCCTCACCGGCGCGGAGCTGCTGGCGGTCACCACCGCCAACGGCCTGTCGATCAGCGACGTGATGCTCGCCAACGAGCTGTCCTGGCGTACCGAGGGGGAGGTGCGGGCCGGGCTGCTGGAGATCTGGCGGGCGATGCGGGAGTGCGTGGAGCGCGGCTGTGAGCGGGACGGCATTCTGCCGGGCGGGCTGAAGGTGCGGCGCCGGGCCGCCGAGCTGCGCCGCAGCCTGGAGGCGGACGTCGACTCCACCGATCCGCTGCGGGTGATGGACTGGGTCACCCTCTTCGCCCTGGCGGTGAACGAGGAGAACGCGGCCGGCGGCCGGGTGGTCACCGCGCCGACCAACGGGGCGGCCGGGGTCATCCCGGCGGTGCTGCACTACTACACCCGGTTCGTGCCGGGCGCCTCCGACGACGGGGTGGTCCGTTTCCTGCTGGCCGCCGGCGCGATCGGGGTGCTGTTCAAGGAGAACGCGTCGATCTCCGGCGCCGAGGTCGGCTGCCAGGGCGAGGTGGGCTCGGCCTGCTCGATGGCGGCCGCCGGGCTCGCCGAGGCGCTGGGCGGCACCCCGGAGCAGGTGGAGAACGCGGCGGAGATCGGCATGGAGCACAATCTCGGGCTCACCTGCGACCCGGTCGGGGGCCTGGTGCAGATCCCCTGCATCGAGCGGAACGCGGTGGCTAGCATCAAGGCGATCACGGCCGCCCGGCTGGCGCTGCGCGGCGACGGGGTGCACGCCGTCTCGCTGGACAAGGTCATCAAGACCATGCGGGAGACGGGCGCCGACATGAAGGTGAAGTACAAGGAGACGGCGCGGGGCGGCCTGGCGGTGAACGTGATCGAGTGCTGAGCCCGGTGGGGTGACCCGCCCCGACCCGCCGGTTGTCGGCGACGAGCGGCGGGAAGCGAGGAGGGGCCGGTGACGTCAGGCGTCGGTGCGCTCTGGTCGGCCCGCAACTCGCTGCGCATCCTGGTCAAGCGGGACCTCGCGGTGAAGTACCAGCAGTCGGTCCTGGGCTATTTCTGGTCGCTGATCGAGCCGCTCGGCATGGGTGCGATCTACTGGTTCGTCTTCGGGGTGCTCTACTCCGGCGCCACCCGCCGGCACCTGGGCGACGCGTCGGGGTCGTACCCGCTCTTCCTGATCACCGGCATCTTCGCCTGGATGTGGGCCAGTTCGGCGATCAATGAGGCGACGAACGCCCTCACCGGTCAGGCCCGCCTGATCACCACCATGAACGTGCCCCGTCAGGTCTTTCCGATCGGCCGGGTCACCGGCCGGTTCGCCGAGTATGCCGCCGGCCTGCCCATCCTCATCGGTATCGCCGCGGTCTACGCCGCGCACGGGAAGATCCACCCCGGCTGGTCCCTGCTCGCCCTGCCGCTTGCGGTGGCGGTGCAGCTCGTCCTGCTGGTGGGGCTCTCGCTGCTGCTGTCGGCGTGGAACGTGCTGATGCGGGACATCGAGCGGTTCATGCGGCTGATCATCCGGGTGCTCTTCTACGCCACCCCGATCATCTATCCGCTCAGCCTGGTCCGGGACTCCGGCATGCCCACCTGGGTGAAGGTGGCCTACGAGCTGAACCCGCTGGTCGGCATCTTCCAGCTCCACCACGCGATCTGGTACCCGGACGAGTTCCCGGACGCCCGGCTGCTGGCCACCACCGTGCTGGGCAGCCTGCTGGTGCTGGCGTTCGGCTGGTGGTCGTTCCGTCGCCTCGAACCCGCCGTGCTCAAGGAACTGTGAATGGCGATCATCGAGGCGGAGGGCCTCGGCATCCGGTTCGTCCGCAACCGCCGCCGCCAGCTCCGGCTGCGGGAACTGCTCATCCACCGGGGCGGGCGGAACGCGGCCGCCGGCCAGTTCTGGCCGTTGCGCGACGTGTCGTTCCGGATCGAGCCGGGCGAGACCGTCGGGGTGGTCGGGCGCAACGGCACCGGGAAGAGCACGCTGCTCCGGCTGATCGCCGGGGTGCTGATCCCCGACGAGGGCCGGATCCGGGTCCGCGGGGACGTGGCGCCGCTGCTGGAACTCTCCGCCGGCTTCTCCAACGACCTGACCGGCCGGGAGAACCTCTACCTGGTCGGCGGCCTGCACGGCCTCTCCACCGGCTACCTGCGCCGGCACTTCGACGAGATCGTCTCGTTCGCCGGCGAGCAGGTCGAGCGCTCCATCGACACCTTGGTACGCCACTACTCGTCCGGGATGAAGGTCCGGCTCGGCTTCGCCGTCATCGCGCACCTGCCGCACTCGGTCCTGCTGGTGGACGAGGTGACCGCGGTCGGGGACGCGGAGTTCCGCGCGAAGTGTTATGCGACCATCGAGCGACTTCTCGCGGAAGGGCGCACGCTGGTGCTGGTGTCACATAACGAAAAGGACCTCACCCGGTTCTGTCGTCGGGGGCTCTACCTCGACGGCGGACGGTTGACCGTCGACGGGACGATCGACGAGGCGCTCGCCGCCTACGCCAGCACGGCGCAGCGGTGACGCTCGCGATCGTGCTCGCCGCCGACCCGCCGGCGGCCGGCCTGACCACCGCTGCCGGGGCGAGCCTCGTCGACCGGCTGGCCGGGCAGTGGCGTCGCGCCGGCGTGGCCGACGTCAGGATCGCCGCCGACCTGGGCGAGCTGGCCGCGCTGGTGACCGCCAGCTCCGGCCCCGTGCTGGTGAGCGGCGCCGACCTGGTGGCGCACACCGCCGTACTCAAGCATGTGGCGACCAGCCCGGTCGGGCCGACGGTGGCGCTGGTGCTCACCGACCCGGCCGCCGCCGGGCAGGTCACGGTCCGGGAGGAACGCGGCCAGGTGGTCGCGGTCGGCGCCCCCGGCGAGCTGCCCGACGCGACCGGCGTCTTCGGCGGCGCGCTGCGGGTCGGCCCGGCCGACCTCCCCGCGCTGGCCGCCGCCGCCCGTGCGGCCGCCGGCACGGCGGCCGGGTCGGCGGTGGACCGGCTCTTCGCCGATCTCGCGGCGCGCGGCACGCTGACCTTCGCCCATCGGGTACGCCTGCTCGTCGCGCGCCGGGTCACCACCGGCGCGGAGCTGGCCGCCGCCGAGGCGGCCGTCGCCGCGGTCGAAGAGGACAAGGCCGAGCTGCGACTCTCGGTGAAGGAGCGGGACGACTTCTTCACCACGTTCTTCGTCAGCACCTGGTCGCCGTACGTGACGAAGGCGGCGGCCCGGATCGGCCTCGGACCGACCGCGGTCACCATGATCTCGGTGCTCTTCGCGGTGGCCGCCGCGCTGCTCTTCGGCGTCGGCGGGCGGCCCGCGCTGGCCGCCGGGGCGGTCCTGCTCTACCTGGGCTTCGTGCTGGACTGCGTGGACGGGCAGTTGGCCCGCTACACCCGGCACTTCAGCGCCTGGGGCGGCTGGCTGGACACCATGGCGGACCGGGCCAAGGAGTACGTGGTCTACGCCGGACTCGGCTACGGGGCCACCCACGCCGGTTTCCGGTACGGGTGGGCTCTCGCCATCGCCGCGATGACCCTGCAGACCGTCCGGCACATGACCGACACCTGGTACGGCGTCCTGCACGACGAGGCCGCCCGGCGGCCCCGTCCGGCGACCGTGGAAGCCGGTGGCATCGGCGGGAAACTGAACGCCGCCTCGACGAAGGTGCAGGCGGACACCGGTTCGGTGTCGTACTGGCTGAAGCGGACGGTGGTCTTCCCGATCGGCGAGCGGTGGGCGCTGATCGCGCTGGCCGCGGCGCTGTTCGGCCCGCTGGTGGCGCTCTGCGCGGTGCTGGTCTGGGGGACGTTGGCGTTCGCGTACACCGGGGCGTTGCGGACCCTGCGGGCCCGTTGGATGCGGGTGCCGGTGCTGACCACGGTCGACACCACCCTGCACCGCGACGACGGGCCGCTGGCCCGGACGCTGCCGGTGTCGCGCGGGCCGCTGGCGCTGGCGGTGTTCGGCGCGCTCGGCGCGGCGGGGCTGCTGCTCTGGGCGTTGGTGACGGTCCACGCCGGGCACCGGCTGCCGGGCTGGGCGGTGACGGTGGGGCTGGTGTTCCTGTTGAGTGGGGCGCTGGGGGCGCGGGCGGTGCACGACGGGCCGCTGGACTGGCTGGTGCCGGCCGCGCTGCGGGCCGGGGAGTACCTGTTCGCGATCGCCGTCGGCGTCGCGGGCCGGGCTCCGGCCTGGCTGATCTTCGGGTATGTCTTCGTGCTCACCCTGCACCATTACGACCTGACCGCCCGGCTGGAGAAGCGGCAGGCGGCCCCGCCGCTGCACGCCGCCACGGTGGGCTGGGAGGGCCGGTCGGCGGTGCTGACTGTCGCGTCAATCGCCGGAATTGCGAGTATCGCTCTGGCTACACTCGGTGCGTACCTTCTCGTGGTTTTCGTCGCGAGTGTGGTCCTCGCCTGGGTGGTCCTGCCGGCCCGCGCCCGACGGACGCCCGCCGCCGTGGGCGGAGGTGACCGCTCGCCGGGCTGACGGAGGGCCAGGCCGGGATGACTCTGATCAGCTTCGTCGTACCGGCCTTCCGGGTGCAGGGCTACCTGCGGGAATGCCTCGACTCCATCCTCGACCAGCCGTTCGACGACCTGGAGGTGATCGGGGTCGACGACGCCTCGCCGGACGACAGCGGCGAGATCCTCGCCGAGTACGCCGCCCGCGACCCCCGGGTCCACCCGGTCCGCCTCACCGAGAACGGCGGCCTCGGTCCCGCCCGCAACATCGGGTTGGACCGGGCCGTCGGCGAGTACGTCTGGTTCGTCGACGGCGACGACTGGCTGGTCGCCGGCTGCCTGCCGCACGTCGCCGACCGGCTGCTCGCCAACCGGCCCGACGTGCTGATCGTCGACCACGTCCGGGCGCACTGGAACAACGTCGGCACCCGCAGCGCGATGGGCGAGGTCTTCCCGGCGCCGCCCGGCGAGGGGACGTTCCGGCTGCGGGACCGGCCGGAGACCATGCGGCTGCTGCACACCGCGTGGAACCGGCTGGTCCGCCGGCGGTTCCTGCTCGACCTGGGGCTGCACTTCGCACCGGGCTGGTACGAGGATGTCTCGTTCAGCTACCCGGTGCTGATGGCCGCCGAGCGGATCGGGGTGCTGGACCGGGTCTGCGTCAACTACCGGCAGCGGCGGACCGGGGCGATCACCCGGACCCGGGGTGACCGGCACTTCGAGGTGTTCGCCCAGTGGCACCGGGTGTTCCGGCTGATGGACCGGTGGGGGGCGGCGGTCGCGGAGCTGCGGCCCGCCGTCTTCGAGCGGATGATCTGGCACTACCTGACGGTGCTCGGCAACGGCGACCGGATCGCCCCGGAGTTGCGCCCGGCGTTCTTCGCCCAGATCCACGTCGACTTCAACCGGTTCCGGCCGCCCGGCGGGTACCCGGCCCCCGGCGGGGTCGAGGGGTTGAAGCACCGGCTGGTGGCCGCCGGGCGGTGGCGTACCTTCAGCGCGCTGCGCGGCGCCAACCAGGTCGGGGACGTTGCCCAACGTTCGGTGCGGCAGGCCCGCCGCACGGTGCGGCCGGTGGCCCGGCGTACCGCGCGGGTGACCCGGGACGCGGTGCTGCGGGAGTACTACCGGGCCGAGCTGCACCGGCCGCTCGACCCGACGCTCGCCGTCTTCGCCGCCTACTGGTACCGGGGGTACACCTGCAATCCGGCGGCCGTGTACGCCGCCGCCCGCCAGCTCGTCCCGCACGTGCGCGGGGTGTGGATCGTCCGGCGGGACCGGGTCGGCACGCTCCCGCCCGGGGTGGAGTACGTCGTGGCCGGCACCCCGGCCTACTACCGGGCGCTGGCCCGGGCCCGCTGGCTGGTCAACAACGTCAACTTCCCGGACTTCGTCCGCAAGCGGCCCGGCTCGGTGCACGTGCAGACCCACCACGGCACCCCGGTCAAGGTGATGGGGCTCGACCAGCAGCGGTACCCGGTCGGCGCGATGGGGATGGACTTCGCCCGGCTGCTGCACCGGGTGGACCGCTGGGACTACAGCGTCACCTCGAACAGCTTCTCCACCCAGATGTGGGAGCGGGCGTACCCGGCCCCGTACACCACACTGGAGGTCGGCTACCCGCGCAACGACCGGTTGGCGCTGTCCACCCCGGACGAGGCCCACAAGGTCCGGGCGGAGTTGGGCATCGGCCCGGACGAGCGGGTGGTGCTCTACGCGCCGACCCACCGGGAGCACCTGCCCGACTGGCAGCCGCCGTTCGACCCGGACCGGCTGCTCGACGTGCTGGGCCCGTCCGGCCGGCTGCTGATGCGCAGCCACTACTTCCACGACCGGGACCGGCGGCCCCGGGGACCGGCGGCGGGCCGGCTGCTCGACGTCAGCGCCCACGACCGGGTGGAGAACCTCTACCTGGCGGCCGACGTGCTGGTCACGGACTACTCGTCGGCGATGTTCGACTACGCCGTCCTGGACCGGCCGATCGTGGTCTACGCGCCGGACTGGGAGGCGTACCGGGTGGCCCGGGGCGTCTACTTCGACCTGCTGGCGGAACCGCCGGGCGCGGTGGCGGAGAATTTCCCCGAACTGCTCGAACTGTTCCGCGCCGACGCGGTCCGGTCGACGGCCGCCGAGCAGGCCCGGCAACGGTTCCGGACCCGGTTCTGCAAGCTGGACGACGGGCACGCCGCCGAGCGGGTGGTCCGCCGGGTCTTCCTCGACGAGCGGGCCTGAGCGGTCCGCGTCGGCGTCGGATCGGCGACGTGCAGCGATCCGGCGAGGTCGATGCGCCGTAACAGGTCTGCCACGAGACGAACATGGCACGTTTACCCGATGTGCTGATCCCGTGATCCTGGTCACAGTCAACTCCGGGTTCCGCCGACGAGCTGGGGGAGGAGACGGTGACCACCGTCGCGCTCAAGGATGTGACCAAGGTGTTCCCGGACGGGACAGTCGCGGTCGACACCATCAATCTCGACGTCAACGACGGCGAGTTCATGGTGCTGCTCGGCCCGTCGGGCTGCGGCAAATCCACCGTGCTGCGGATGGTGGCCGGCCTGGAGGATCCCACCACCGGCGCGGTGATGCTCGACGGCGAACTGGCCAACGACCTGTCACCCCGGGAGCGGAAGATCGCCATGGTCTTCCAGGACTTCGCGCTCTACCCGCACATGACGGTCGGCGACAACATCGCCTTCCCGCTCCGACTGGCCGGGGTGGAGCCGACGCCCCGCGGCGAGCGGGTCGCCGACGTGGCCAGTGCGTTGGGCATCGGCGACGTGCTCGGCCGGAAACCGAGCCAGCTCTCCGGCGGCCAGCGGCAGCGGGTGGCGATGGGGCGGGCGATAGTGCGCCGCCCCGGGGTGTTCCTGATGGACGAGCCGCTCTCCAACCTGGACAGCGGGCTCCGTGCGGAGCTGCGGGCGGAGATCTCCGGTCTCACCCGGGAGCTCGGCGTCACCACCATCTACGTCACCCACGACCAGGCCGAGGCGCTCACCATGGCCGACCGGGTCGCCATCATGCGCAAGGGCGTACTCCAGGACGTGGGCACCCCCACCGAGGTGTACGGCCGGCCGGCCACCCTCTACGTCGCCGCGTTCCTCGGCAGCCCGCGGATGAACCTGCTGGAGGCCTCGGTCTACGTCCACCTCGACCGGTACGTGACGCTGAACCTCGGCGAGCAGGCGCTCTACCTGCCCTGGGACGACATCCGCAGCCGGGCCGTGGCGCACTACCACGGCGCGCGGATCGTGGTGGGGCTGCGGGCCGACGCGCTCACCCCGGTCGCCCCGGATACCCCGGGCGACGTGCTCCAGGGGCGCATCCGCTACCTGGAGCACCACGGGCACGAGTCGCTGGCCTTCCTGGACATCGGCGCCACCGCGATCATGGTGGACGAGATGGGCGGACCGGTGGAGACCGGCGAGAACGGCCAGCGCGGCCTGCGCCGGTTCGGTCAGGTCATGCAGCGGCTGGCCGGCCGGGCCGCCGAGGCGCCGGTCTCCGCGCCCACCAGCGGCGGCAACCGGACCAGCGTGCTCAACGACCCGGGGCGGCACCACCGCCGCCCGGCCGAGCTGGCGGTCCGGCTCGCCCCGTACCCGGCCGTGTCGGCGGGGCACCCGCTGGCCGTCCAGGTCCGGATGGACGCCCTGCACTTGTTCGACGAGCGCGGCGACCGGATCGACGTCCGCTGGCGGTGAGCGTGACGCCTGGCCAGCCGGGTCTTGCCCGGGAAGTTACCGACGAGTAGCGTCTGGGCATGTCCATCGACTCTCGCCAGGTGGCCGCCGGTCTGCTGGAGGCCGTGCCGTTCGCCCGCACACTCGGAATCGAATTCGTCGAGGTCGCGCCCGAGGCGGAGGGCGGGGTCCGCGCCGTCGTCCGGCTCCCCGACTCGCCGGCCACCCACAACCACGTCGGCGGCCCGCACGCCGGGGCGATGTTCACCCTCGGGGAGACCGCCTCCGGCGCCGTGGTGCTCGCCGCATTCGGTCAGCTGCTGGACCGGGCGGTGCCGCTGGCCGTCCGCGCGGAGATCGCGTACCGGAAGGTGGCCATGGGTCCGGTGCTCGCCACCGCCCGGCTCGGTCGCCCGCCGGCCGAGGTGATCGCCGAGCTGGACGCCGGCACGCGGCCCGAGTTCCCGGTCGAGGTCGAGGTGAGCACCGAGGACGGGACCGTCACGTCCGTGCTGACCGTGGTCTGGACCCTGCGCCCGAACCGCTGACCCGCCCGCCGAATCGGGTTTGCCCGGCCGGTCCACTGGATAGATTCGTACCGTGCTGGGCCTACCTGCTCATGTGACCGCCTGTCTCTTCGATCTGGACGGTGTGCTGACGCAGACCGCCAAGGTGCACAACGCCGCCTGGACCGAGACCTTCGACGCTTTCCTGCGGGACCGCGCGGCGGCCACCGGCGAGCCGTTCCGCCCGTTCGACCCGGGACCGGACTACAACCGGTACGTGGACGGCAAGCCGCGCGCCGACGGGGTGCGTTCCTTCCTGGCGTCCCGCGGGATCACCCTCCCCGAGGGCACGCCGGACGACCCGCCCGAGGCGGACACGGTGCATGGGGTGGGCAACCGCAAGAACGTCATCCTGCTCAAGCGGATCCACACCGACGGCGTTGAGGTCTATCCCGGCTCGGTGGCCTACCTGGAGGCGGCGGCCGCCGCCGGGCTGCGCCGGGCCGTGGTCTCGGCGAGCGCCAACTGCCGGGCCGTGGTCGCCGCCGCCGGGCTGGACCGGCTGCTGGAGGCCCGGGTCGACGGGGTGGTCGCCCGGGAGCGGGGGCTGCGTGGCAAGCCGCACCCGGACACCTTCCTCGCCGGCGCCGAACTGCTCGGGGTCGCCCCGGCGAACGCCGCCGTCTTCGAGGACGCGCTGGCCGGGGTGGCCGCCGGCCGGGCCGGCGACTTCGGGTACGTGGTCGGCGTCGACCGGGTCGGCCAGGCCGACGAGCTGCGCGCCCACGGCGCCGACGTGGTGGTCACCGACCTCGCCGAGCTGCTGAAGGAGCCAGCGGCATGATCCGCGAACGCGCCTATCCGGTCGAACCCTGGCACGTCCGCGAGGTCCGCCTCGACATGGACGTGCTGGCCCAGTCCGAGTCGGTCTTCGCCCTCTCCAACGGGCATGTCGGGCTGCGCGGCAACCTCGACGAGGGCGAGCCGCACGGCCTGCCCGGCACCTACCTCAACTCCTTCTATGAGCTGCGCCCGCTGCCGTACGCGGAGGCCGGCTTCGGCTTCCCCGAGTCGGGCCAGACCATCGTCAACGTCAGCAACGGCAAGCTGATCCGGCTGCTCGTCGACGACGAGCCGCTCGACGTCCGGTACGGCGAGCTCCTCTTCCACGAGCGGATCCTCGACCTGCGCGCCGGCACCCTGCACCGGGAGCTGCACTGGCGCTCCCCGGCCGGGCGGGAGGTCAAGGTCCGCAGCACCCGGCTGGTGTCGTTCACCCAGCGGTCGGTCGCCATGATCAGCTACGAGGTGGAGGCGGTCGACGGGCCGATCCGGCTGATCCTCCAGTCGGAGCTGGTCGCCAACGAGAACCTGCCGGCGCAGAGCCGCGACCCGCGGGTGGCCGCGGTGCTGGAGTCGCCGCTGCAGGCCGAGGAGGAACTGACCACCGACGACGGTGGCCTCCTCATCCACCGCACCAAGGTCAGCGGGCTCCGGGTCGCCGCCGCCATGGCGCACGACGTGCACGGCCCCGAGCGGACGACCGTCGAGTCCGAGGGGTACGAGGACTGGGTCCGGACCACCGTCGGCTGCGTGCTCAAGCCCGGCCAGACGCTCCGGGTGGTCAAGTACCTGACGTACGGCTGGTCCAGCCGGCGGTCCCTGCCGGCGCTGCGCGACCAGGTCGGCGCGGGCCTCGCGGCCGCCCGCCTGGACGGCTGGGACGGACTGCGCCGGGAGCAGCGGGAGTACCTCGACGAGTTCTGGGACGCCGCCGACGTCCGGGTGGAAGGCGACCCGGAGGTCCAGCAGGCCGTCCGCTTCGGGCTGTTCCACGTGCTCCAGGCCGGCGCCCGCGCCGAGCGGCGGCCGATCTCCGCGAAGGGGCTGACCGGCCCCGGCTACGACGGGCACGCGTTCTGGGACACCGAGATGTTCGTCCTGCCGGTGCTCACCTACACCCAGCCAAGCGCGGCCCGGGACGCGCTGTACTGGCGGCACTCCACCCTGGCCCAGGCGCACGAGCGGGCCCGGACCCTGAACCTGACGGGCGCCGCCTTCCCGTGGCGGACCATCGATGGCCCCGAGTCGTCGGCGTACTGGCCGGCGGGCACGGCCGCGTTCCACATCGCCGCCGACATCGCCGACGCGCTGCGGCGGTACGTCCTGGTCACCGGGGACGAAGGGCTGGAGCAGGAGATCGGCCTGGAGCTGCTGGTGGAGACCGCCCGGCTGTGGCGCTCGCTGGGGCACCACGACCGCAACGGCCAGTTCCACATCGACGGGGTGACCGGCCCCGACGAGTACACCGCGGTCAAGAACGACAACATCTACACCAACCTGATGGCCCAGCGGAACCTGCTGACCGCCGCCGAGTGCGCGATGCACTATCGGGACCAGGCGGCCGACCTCGGGGTGAGCGAGGAGGAGGCGGCCGCCTGGCGGGACGCCGCGCACGCCATGCACGTCCCGTACGACGACGACCTCGACGTGCACGAGCAGGTCGAGGGCTTCACCCGGTTGCAGGAGTGGGACTTCGAGCACACCCCGCCCGAGAAGTACCCGCTGCTGCTGCACTACCCGTACTTCGACCTGTACCGCAAACAGGTGATCAAGCAGGCCGACCTGGTGCTCGCCATGCACTGGCGGGGGGACGCCTTCACCGGCAAGCAGAAGCTGCGCAACTTCCTCTACTACGAGCGCCGCACCGTGCGGGACTCGTCGCTGTCGGCCTGCACCCAGGCGGTGATGGCGGCCGAGGTGGGTCACCCGGAGCTGGCCCACCGCTACCTGCGCGAGGCCGCCCTGATGGACCTGCACGACCTGAACGAGAACACCCGCGACGGCGTGCATATGGCCTCGCTGGCCGGCGCCTGGATCGCCCTGGTCGCCGGCTTCGGCGGCCTGCGCGACCACGACGGGACGCTCTCCTTCTCGCCGCGGCTCTCCAGCCGGCTCAGCCGACTCGAGTTCTCGCTCCAGTGGCGGTCGATGCACCTGCGAGTGGACGTCCGGCCGCACCAGACGACGTACTCGCTGCGGCACGGCGGGCCGGACGCCGTGCTGGAGCTGCGCCACCACGGCGAGGCGATCCGGATCACCCGAGACCGGCCGGTCACCGTGCCGGTGCCGGCGGCCCACGCGTCCGGTCCGCCGCCGGAGCAGCCGCCCGGCCGGGCGCCGCTGCTGCACCTGCCCGAGGACGCCAGCTGAGGGACGCGGCGCGTCCCGGCCCGGGCGGGCGGGGACGCGCCGGCGCGGTCAGAACTGGCGGCCGTTGGACGGGCGACCGCCCGCGTCCCGGGGCGCCACCGCCCGCGGGTCCTCCGGTGTCCGGGCCTCGGCCGCTTCGTCCCCGAAGTCCCGGGCGTGCTCGGCGTCCTTTTCCTGCCGTTCCAGCTCGGCGATCTGCTGCCGGGACCTGTCCTGCTGCTGGGCCATGACGATCCTCGCGATCCGTCGGGGCGCGGCTGCGCCGATCTACGGTCCCTCCGCGCCTTCCCGCTCGACCCGGCCGCAAACGGCTGCTCACCCCTCGAGGTGTCGCGCGAAGCTCAGCCGGAGGTGGTTCTTCGGGCGGGCGCCGACGATCGAGACCGCCCGGCAGGGCGACGCGCAGCTCAGCCTCGTCGTGGACCCGGTAGCCGTTGGCGCACCGGCGTGGTCGTACCAGTCCCTGGGTTGTCGTCGGCGTCAACGCAACAGGTGAAGACGAGTGCCATCGGGGTATGCGCGGTGATCGGCAAGGTGTGGAGGTCGGAGATGCGGACGCGCGAGGTGACTGTTCCGGTGGTAGAGGGCGGCCTGCCCGCCGACCTGATCGTGCCGGACCGGCCGGCCGGGGTGGTGCTCTTCGCCCATGGCAGCGGCAGTTCCCGGCACAGCCCGCGCAATGTGGCCGTGGCCCACGTGCTCAACGACCGGTCGCTGGCCACCGTGCTGGTCGACCTGCTCACCCCGGCGGAGGACGCGGTGGACGCCCGCACCGCCGAGCTGCGTTTCGACATCGGGATGCTGGCCGAGCGGCTGGCCGCGACCGTCGACTGGATGGCCACCGATCCGGACCTCGGCCCGCTGCCGGTCGGCCTCTTCGGCGCCAGCACCGGTGCCGCGGCCGCCCTGGTCGCTGCGGCCGCCCGTCCGGAGCGGGTCGGGGCGGTGGTCTCCCGGGGCGGCCGGCCGGACCTGGCCGGTGCCGCCCAGTCGACGGTCCGGGCGCCGACGTTGCTGCTGGTGGGTGGGTTGGACGAGCAGGTGATCGTGCTCAACGAGCAGGCGCAGGCGGCGCTGGGTGACGTGGCCGAGCTGCGGATCGTCCCGGGTGCCACCCACCTCTTCGAGGAGCCCGGCACCCTCGACCAGGTCGCCGACCACGCCGCCGAATGGTTCGCCACCCGGCTCGCCGTCCCCGCCTGACCCGCCGAGGTTGATCATGGTCTAGCACCGAGGTGGATCGCGGAACCTGCCCCAACTCCCTGACTCAGGCCGGGGTGGAGGGCGGCCCGGCGGCCGGCTCGCGGTGGCGTTGGACGGTGTCGATGATCCGCCAGGTGACGGCGGCGATCGGAACCGACACGAAGGCGCCGGCGATACCGGCGATCAGGGTGCCGGCGGTGACCACGATCAGGATGATCGCGGGGTGCAGCTGCACCTGACGCTTCATGATCAGCGGTTCCAGCAGGTTGCCCTCGATCTGCTGGACGGCGATCACCGCGGCCAGCGTGAGCAGCGCGGTGGTCGGGCCGTTCGCGGCGAGGGCGACGAGTACCGCCACCGCGCCGGCGACCGTCGCGCCGATGATCGGCACGAACCCGCCGAGGAAGGTGATCAGCGCCAGCGGCAGGGCGAGCGGCACCCCGAGCAGCACCAGCGCCAGGCCGATGCCGATCGCGTCGATCGCCGCGATGAGCATCGTGCCGCGGCTGTACGAGCCGAGCGTCCGCCAGCCGACCCGGCCGGCCTCCGCGGTGACCGCCCGGTTCGGGCCGGTCATCCGGCGCAGCACCCAGCGCCACATGGACCGGCTGTCCTTGAGCAGGAAGAAGAGCAGCACCAGCGCCAGCAGCACGGAACCGGCCACCTCGGCGGCGGTGCGCGCCCCGCCGACCGGGTCGGGGGCGCTGCCGCTCAGCCCGTCCCGGGTCTGCTGGACCAGCCGGTCCAGCTGGGCGTCGGTGATCGACAGGGTGGAGGTGACGAAGTCGCGGCTGCGTTCCAGGCCCTGGTCGAGCTGCTGGCTCAGCTCACCGAACTGGCTCGCGGTCAGGTTCCAGACCAGCACGCCCAGCCCGACCAGGACACCGAGCAGCAGCAGGATGGTGAGCAGGGCGGCGGGCGCCGCCGGCACCCGGAGCCGGCGCAGCAGGAGCAGCACCGGGTCGAGCAGCGCGGTCAGGAAGAGCGTCCCGGCCAGCGCGATGGCCAGCGGCGCCAGCAGCACCGCGACCTTCCCCAGCAGCCACAGCCCGGCGATCACCACCACCAGGCAGGCGCTCCACGTCACCGCGGTCCGGACCGGCCAGGGCAGGCCCGCCCAGGCCTGTCGGGGTCCCGCCGCGCGGGTGCGCTCCGCCGTCACCTCGGGCGTCCGCCCGGTACCGTCCTCAACCACGTTGGCCCTCCTCGATCGTGGCCGCTCGGTACCCGCCCGGCACGGATCCGACACCCCAACCCGGACCGCCCGCCGGCGGCCACGCCGGGTACCGAGCCGGCGCCGTCGTCGATGACGATCGTCCACGTGGTACGCCGCCGCAGGTCCGAAGTGAAGAGCAGCCCCGGCGGCATGGTGGGTCCCCTCCGGCGGGAGATCCCACGGTCCCCCGCCGGACCGGGGCACGGACGGTGTCCGGGTGCGTTTGCGCCCCCGGCCCGAGGGAAGGCATCAAGGCAACAAGGGAGATCCGCAGATGAGTGACTTCATGGATAAGGCCAAGGACTTCGCCGACCAGCACGACAAGCAGGTCGACCAGGGGTTGGAGAAAGCCGGCGACACGGCCGACCAGCGCACCGGCGGCAGGTACGACGAGCAGATCGACAAGGGCGTCGACATGGCGCAGCAGCGGACCGGCCAGGGCGACAGCGACCGCTGACGTCGCCGCGCTCCCGGGTCGCCGCACCGCCGGTGGCCCGGGAGCGGCGTCTCCGCCGCCGGAAATCCGGGCCGGCCTCTGGTCTGGATCGACCGATCCCGCCACGATCCGCAATCGGGGCATGACTCAACGTCGAGTCCCGCGGAGTCGACCCGCACCGCCCGGCGGTGCCGCGGACGAGAGCGAGCCAACCGGTGATCGACACCTCCGAGGCAACCATCCCGCAGCGCTATCCGTTCAGCGCCCCCGAACGACTCGACCTGGATCCGCGCTACGCGCGCCTGCGCCGCGAGCAGCCGCTCACCCGGGCCCAGCTGCCGTACGGCGAGCCGGCGTGGCTTGCCACCTGGCAGCAGCAGGAGACCGGGATCCTGGCCATGGACCCGCCGGACCACACACGGCCGCGCCGCCTGGTGGCCAAGGCGTTCTCCGCCCGCCGGGTGGAGGAGCTGCGTCCCTGGCGGACGAGCTGGACGGGCTGTCCCCGACCGTCGGCCGAGCGGATCGTGCCGGAGGGGTGACGGGTCCCACAACTCGGTCCTGACCACGACGAAGGGCCGGTCTCCCGCTTCGGGGAGACCGGCCCTCGGTCGTGTGCTCGTGGATCAGGAGCTGTAACCGCGGCCCGCGATCCAGTTGGCCAGCTCGGTCACGTCCATCCAGTACTCCGGCTCGCCCGGGTTGGCCGGGTCGGCGATCATCACGGTGTTGCCGTCGTCCTTGTACTCCACCACGTTCAGGTAGTGGCCGGGGTAGTTGTGCTCCACCCCGTCGACGTCGAGCGCGCCGCCGAGGATGTTGGCCACCACCGGACGATCCTGGTCGACCGCGGCCTTCACATCGGCCCGCAGCCGCTCCACCTGCTCCTTGGTGGCCACGTCGTCCCGGATCTCGGTGGTCTTGTACTTGCCGCCGGTGTACTCGTTGAGCACCCGGGTGATGTCGATGGCCGAGTCGGTGCCGTTCTCGGTCGTGCCGAGCTTCTTGGCCAGCTCGTCCTGGCTGACCGCCTTGCCCTCGGCCGAGAGCGCGATCCGGGTCGACGCCGGGCCGCAGTAGAAGTAGTTCGGCTGCGCCTCGTACTCGTAGCCGGCGCGGCGCTCGCCCTTGTCGGCGGCGCCCTTGCCGTTGCCCTTGTCGACGGTTACCGAGGTGACCGGCTTGGCCTGCGCCGGGGCGGCCTGCGCGGCCACGGCGGGACCGGCGATGACACCACCGGACATGATCAGACCGGCGGCGGAGAGCATGCTGTTACGGAAGATCGTGTTCATCTCGAAGCTCCATTCGGGGGTTGGCACCTCCGGGGTACGGAGACACAGCACCGGAGTGGCGCTCTGCTTGTCTGGGGAATCGGTGGGCCGGTGCTGCTCGGTCACACGGAGGATGTAACGACCGGGGCCCGGCCACGATTCCGCCGGCGATGTGACGCTGGTCCTCAGAGAACCGGACATTCAGGCGAAATTGTCGCGCCGGGGTGCAGCGCCCCCGATGCGTGTGTGCCTGATGAGCGGTATACCTGACCGGCATATTTATGACTGACAGTCATGTCGCTCGCCGCACACCTGCCCGTGGGGGGTACATGCCCGAACAGGCGATCAGCTGATCAGGCGCTGGCGGGCCGGTCGGCGGCGGGAAGGCTGCCCAGCAGGCGGGTCACCGCGATCTCGATGACCACCCGCTCCGGGTTGGGACGCGGCTGCCGGTACCGCTCGGCGTACCGGCGCTCGGCCTCGGCCACGGATGCCGCGTCGCGGCGGAGCACCGCCCGACCCTCCACGGTCAGCCACCACCGCCCGTCGACCTGGCAGACCGCCACCGGAACGCCGTCCGGGCCGGCCGCCGCCACGTGCCGGGCCTTGGCCGAGGTCCCCGAGGTGATCACCCGGGCCAGCCCGGCGTCCGCGTCGAAGGTGACCCCGACCGGTACGACGTGCGGGGTGCCGTCCGCGCGCAGGGTGGTCAGCGTGGCGAGGTGCCGCTCCCGGAAGAACGCGCCGACCCGTTCGTCCTGCGGGTCCAACCGGTGGTCGCCCGCCATGTCCCGTCCCCTGTCTGCCCGTCCGGACCGGCCGCCGGCCCAATCCCGATCATGACACGGGACGACGGAGCCGGCCTTGTTCCGGTGGAGACTCCGGCTGACCGGGCAGCCGCCGCTGCGCCGCTCGATGCTTGTGGGCCAGCCGGGTGAGGTAGATCAGGGCGCCGGCCAGGACGCCCATGTCGTCCAGGTAGATCGGATCGGGGAGCACGTCGACCGGGAGGATCGTGTAGATCAGCGCGCCGTAGAAGGCGACCTTGCCGCCGGCCCCTAGCGCGCCGAGCAGCCGGCGGGCACGCACCAGCCGGACGGCGAGCAGCACGGCCCCGACCAGCGTCGCCAGCGCGACGATGGCGACGAGCACGACCAGGATCCACATCTGGCGGGACACCAGGTCACGCTAACCCAGTCCGACCAACCCCGCGAGCGGCCCGGCCGGGTCGCCGCCGGCGTCAGTACGCCGCCGCGGCCGCCCGACCGCGGGCCACGGTCGCGGTCTCCCGGGTGGTCTCCGCCGCCGCCCGGGCCACCGGCGCGGACTCCCGGGTGGTGATCGCACCGCTCAGGTCCATGGTGGAGAGCAACGACTGCACCTCGGGTGCCCGGCCGGTCGCCGTGTACGCCTCGTCGCGGAGGCTGCGGGCGGAGGCGGCCGCCAGCTCGGCGGCCCGCCAGGCGGCCTGCTCCCGCTCCCGGGCGGCCCGCTGCCCGGTGAGCAGGTTCTCCCGGACCAGCCGCTTCAGCAGCAGCTCCTGCTCCACCGGGTGCCGGCTCGGGTCCCAGCCGCGGTGGCCCAGGATGTCGCTGAGCTGCTCCACCGTGATCTCCTGCCGCCACTGGCCGTCGAGCGCCGCCCGGTGCAGCCAGCGCTCCCGGTCCACGTACTCGGCGGGCGTCCGGGCGGTACGCGGCAGCGGCAGCGCGGCGGCGGCCGCCAACCGGCGGACGTCCTCCTCCGCCACCTCGTACGCCCGCCACGCCTCCTCGGCCTCCTCCTGGGCGGCCAGCCACCCGGCGCGTCGCCGCCCGGCGGTGGCCGCCGCGCCCTTCGCGGCCACCCCAACCTCCTGCGCGTAGCGGGCCCGTTCGCGAGCCTCCTCGGCCAGCTCGAAGCTGCTCGGCATCGCGGCCTCGCTGATCCGGTCGCCCAACACCGACCGGAAACGGTCCGGGCGCACGATCAGCGCGGCGACGGCGATCGTCGCCACGGCGAGCAGGGCCAGCCAGATCCCGGCGGCCTGGGGAACGTCCGGCAGGACGGTGGAGAAGACGGTCTGCATTACCAGCACCTCTGGTGGAACGGTTGGATCGGACGGTCGTGGCCCTGACGACGGGCGGAGGGTGTGCAAACGCGGCGCGACGGTGGCGCGGAACGATCCGCGGGACGTACCCGGTCGGGTCGGCGGGGTTCGCGGCGCGGCGGGGAATCGGCGGGCCCGCGCGGTGGCGGCCGGCCGGATCAGATGCGCGGGGGACCGCGCCGGCCGACGGCGTCCCGGCCGGGGTCGGCGCAGGCCGGGCCGGCCGCGGCGACCGGCCGGGTGGCGGACGTGCACCGGACCGACTCGGAGCGGGCCCCGGCCGGGCGCCCGCTCGGCGTGCCGGTCACCCGCTCGGCGGCGGTGACCCCGCTCAGGGCGACGGTGACCCGCTCGGCGGCGGAGCCGGGCCGCTGATCGGCGGACGCCAGGGCGACGGAAGCCGGGGAGACCCAGAACGCGGCCGGCCGACCGGACTCCCCAACCGGCCGGGGCAGCTCCGCGAAGGCGGGGCCGGCGGTCGTGCCGCCGAGCCCGACGACGAGCACCAGGGCCGTCACCGCCAGACGGGTCAGCTCCCGCAGGGTGCGCAGCGTCGCGGCCCAGAGGTGCGGGGCGAACGCTACGGGCAGCATCACCTCAACCTATCGGTCAGGTCCGTCTCATGCATCTCGACGATCTCCCGGTCGAGGTGACCCGTCCCACGGATGCGCTGACGTCCCCACCCTCACCCCAGGCCATCTCGTCCTCGGTCAGCCAGGTCAGCCGCTCGTCCGACTCTCCACATCGGGCTCGCCGCGCCCGTCGAGAACGCCGTTGCGGCGGCCGGGGTCAGGAGCCGGTGGCGGGTTCGGCGGCGAAGAGGGCGAGCAGGGCGCCGACCTGCTGGTCGGCCTCGGCTGGGTGTCGGAAGTGGCCGCTCGGGTTGACCGTGTACTCGTTGCGCCGCCCCACCCGGGTGCGGCTCAGGTAGCCGCCCGCCTCGAGGTCGGCCACGATGGCCTGTGCGGCCCGCTCGGTCACCCCCACCTCGTCGGCGACGTCGCGCAGCCGGGCGGTGGGGTTGCGCGCGATGGCCAGCAGCACGTGCCCGTGGTTGGTGAGAAACGTCCAGTTCCGGCTGCTCCCGTTCTGGCCTGCTGTCGTCGCCATGTGCGTCATCGTATGGCCCTTCGTTCGCGTTTCCGGCCCTGCCCTCGCCGGGGCGGCGTCGGGCCGTCCCGGCAGCGGTGGCGCGCCGGTCCCGTGGTCAAGTCTCGCTCAATGTATGAAATCCGTATCACGTAAATCTTGACGTATCTTTGGCTGCGTGTGACGGTTGGTGGCGAGGCGGCCTGCGCCGCCGGCCCGGCTGACCAGGTCGTTCCGCGCGAGGACGAGGTGAGGGAATTGACCCCGACCACTCCCGAGCAGGCGCTCGTCGAGCTGAACGCCGGAAACCGACGTTTCGTCACCGGCGTTCCGCGCCACCCCAACCAGGACGCCGGCCACCGCGCGGCGGTCGCCGACGGTCAGCACCCCTTCGCGGTGATCGTCGGCTGCTCCGACTCCCGCCTCGCCGCGGAGATCATCTTCGATCGCGGTCTGGGCGACCTCTTCGTGGTCCGGACCGCCGGCCACACGGTCGGTCCCGAGGTGCTCGGCAGCGTCGAGTACGCCGTTACGGTGCTCGGCACGCCGTTGGTGCTGGTGCTCGGGCACGACTCCTGCGGCGCAGTGCAGGCCGCCCGGGAGGCGGTCACCACCGGCCGGCTCCCCGCCGGGCACCTCGGCGCGTTGATCGACGCCGTGGTGCCCAGCCTGCGCCGGGCCGCGGCGCAGGGCGTAGAGGAGATCGACGGCATCGTGGACATCCACATCGCGCAGACCGTCGAGGCGCTGCTGGCCAATTCCGCCGTCCTGGCCAGCGAGGTGGCCGCCGGGCGGTGCGCGGTGGTCGGCATGTCGTACCAGCTCAGCGCCGGTCAGGTGCGGACGGTGACCACGGTCCCGGCGGGTGCGGTGACTCTGCCGCCGCCCGCGCAGCCCGGCCGCGCCGCGCGTGCCGCCGTCGGCGGCTGACCCCGACCACCCACGACAACGGCCGAAGGGCCGCCCCGCGGGTCGCGGGGCGGCCCCTCGGCCGGGGTACGTCGTCGGTCAGAGCAGCGACATGTGCACGTGGTCGGTGTGGTTGGAGGGCCCGCTGTAGGACTTCCAGCCGGTCGCCGGGAACCAGATCTGCCGGTTCCAGATCACGTAGTAGATGCCGAGCTGGTCCGCGTTGCGGATCAGGAAGGCGGCGACGTTGTTGCCGTACATCCGGGTGTCGTTGTTGTGCCAGGGGGCGAACCCGCTGTTCTGCAACGACCAGTCACAGGCCCGGCCCTTCGGGTGCTCCCACGGCCCGCCGGACCGGTAACAGCCGACGAAGCGGTTGAAGCCCGCCCGCTTGACCTCCTTGTACGCGTGCAGTGTGCGCGGCGTGATGCAGCCGGAGGTGGTGGGGTCGTTCTCGCTGCAGGACTCGGGCTTCCAGTCCCCGTCCGCGGTGCGACCGGGACCGATCCGGGCGACCGGTGAGGTGGCCGAGACCAGACCGCCAGTGAAGCCCTTCCCGCCGACCAGGGCGAGCGCCTTCTCCGTCTCGACCTTCTCCCGGGCCATCGCGTTCGTCAGCGTCTGCTGCGCGCGCACCTCGGCGTCGAGCGCCAGCTTGGCCTGCTCGGCGCGGGTCTTGATCGTGTTGACCTCGGCGAGTTTCTGCGCGTTGACCATGTTCAGCTCGTCGAGCGCGGCGGCCCGCCGGACGAACGAGTCCGGGGTGTTGCTCTCCAGCAGCATGGCGACCGCGCCGATCCGGCCGGTCCGGTACGACTGCGCCGCGATCTGGGTCACCTGTGGGCGCAGGGCGTCCAGTTGGCTCTGCGCCCCGCGTACCTCCGCGGCGCGCTGGAGCTGGCGTTGCTTCGACTTCGCCAGCTTGGTCTTCGCCTGGACGTAGTTGCGGTTGGCGGCCTCGATGGCGTCGGTGATGAGCGGCTTCTCGGCGTCCTCCTCGTGCCCCGAGGGGGTGGGAGGTGTCGTCGGCGCCGCGATCGCCGGGGCGGGGCCGACGACGATGGCGAACGCGGTGAGCACGGCCACCACGGGTGTCAACCAGCGGCGCAGAGGTGCCGTCACAGTGTTCCCTTCCATCGACCGCCGACCGAGTTAGCTGACGGGTTCGGGACGGAAGTGGCCCCTACCGCTCGCGCGGATTCACCCCATGTACCTGGTTCCCCGGCTCGCCGTGCGGCGATTGGGCGGCGGTACCGCAGGCGCCGCTGCGCGCCTTCGGCGGTGACCGGCAGCGAGGTTACCCGAGAGTGCTCCCGAGGATCTACGTCCGGAAGCCGACTAAAAGTGGTAATCCGGCGTGCCGCTCCGTGACCAGCATCGCGTTTGGCGCGGGCGGTCACGCTGCGCAGTTTCACCATGCGGTGTCCGTGCTCCTTTCCGGTCCGGCCCAGCCGTCGGGGGCGCCCGGTGCGGCGCCGGTGCGTCGTGCGCTGAGCGCCGCAAGCGCGGCGGCGGGTTCCGCGCGGGGACGGGACGCCGGCGCGGCGGACCCCGCCGCCGCGCCCCGACCGGCGGTGGTCACCAGGGCGGCCAGACCGGTGGTGAGGGGGACGGCGGCGATCAGCCCGATCGTGGCCACCGCGCTGCGGACGATCTCCTGCGCCATGAACTCGCTGGTGAGGATCTCGCTCACCGCTCGCGAGTCGGCGACGAGCAGGAGCAGCAACGGCAGCGAGGCGCCCGCGTACGCCAGCACGATGGTGTTGACCGTGGAGGCGATGTGCGCCCGGCCGACCCGGGTGGCCGCCCGGTACAGCTGCAACCGGGACAGCCCCGGGTTCGCGTGCGCCAGTTCGGTGACGGTGGCCGCCTGGGTGACCGTCACGTCGTCCAGCACGCCCAGCGAGCCGATGACGATGCCGGCCAGCAGCAGCCCGTGCAGGTCGACGTCGTGCTGGAACATCGACAGGGTGGTGGCGTCCTCGCTGCCGAACCCGGTCAGGTGGGTGGCCGCGGTGGCGAGCGTGCCGAGAATGCCGGTCAGCACCAGGCTGCCGAGGGTGCCGAGGACCGCCACCGAGGTCTGCGCGGTGATCCCGTGGGTCAGGTACAGCACCACGAACATGATCAGCGCCGAGCCGACGATCGCCACCAGCAGCGGCGGCTGGCCGGCGCCGATCCCCGGCAGCACGAAGCCGAGCAGGATCGCGAAGCTCGCGGCCAGGCCGCCCAGCGCGGCCAGCCCCCGCCAGCGGCCGAATGCGACGATGGCGACGGCGAAGAGCGCCGCCAGCCAGATCAGCGGCTTGCCCCGCTGGTGCTCGGCGATGTTGTAGCTCTTCGTGGCGGGATCGGCCGGATCCACCAACTCCACCAGGATGATCCGGTCGCCGACCTCGACCGTGGGCGCGCCGGGGCCGGCGGGGATCGGCGTCTCCACCTGGCGGCCGGCGTCCGGGCCCTGTTCGACCGCGACGCCGACCCTGCCGCAGGGCCCGGTCGAGCCGCCCGGGGTGCCCTCCGGCACCTCCGCCGCAGGCGGGCACGGCTCGGTCACCACCCGGCTCACCGTGCCGTGGTACCGCGGCACGTCCGCGGCCCGGTCCGGTGCCGGGGTGTCCCGGGGCCAGAGCACCAGGGCGGCGAGCACGGTGAGGACGAACAGCGGGACCACCGTCCCGACGAGGATCCGTCGTACCCGCGGCGGGGCGGACGGAGCGGGACCGCTGTGGTCGGCGCCCATGGTGTGTCTCCCAACGATGCTCACGGCGGAGTACGTGTCCCCGGGCCGGTCGGTTCACCGGACCGGCGGGGGGCGCCCGCGGCGCGGCGGTCGCCGCGGCCGTCGTCGGGAATGCTAGTCAGCCGCGCTTCATCAGCCGGCCGACGGCGGCCATCATCTCGCTGGCCATCTCGTCGGCCCGGCCCTCGGCGGCGCCCTCGTGCATGCAGTGCCGGGCGTGGCCGTCGAGCAGGCCGAGCGCCACCTTGTCGAGGGCGGCCTGGATGGCGGAGATCTGGGTGAGCACGTCGATGCAGTAGCGGTCGTCGTCGACCATCTTCTCGATGCCGCGGACCTGGCCCTCGATGCGGCGGAGCCGTGCGAGGAGCTGGTCCTTGCTGGCGGTGTAGCCCCGGGTCGGGGTCGTCGGTGCGGTCATGACGCCCAGGATAGCGTACCCCTCGGGGGTATGGTACGGTGCTGATCTGCTGATACCCCAAGGGGGTACCGGTAATGCGAGATAGCATGGGACCGGCGGAAGGGGAGTTGCGATGGTCACCACCACCTACCAGGTGCAGGGCATGACCTGCGGGCACTGCGTCAACTCGGTGAGCGCCGAGGTCGGCGCGATCCCGGGCGTCAGCGACGTCCAGGTCGACCTGGCCTCCGGCCGGGTCAGCGTCACCAGCGAGAGCCCGTTGGACACGGACACCGTCCGCGCCGCCATGGACGAGGCCGGCTACGACCTCGTCGGGGCGTGACGGGTCCGCGGACCCTAAGGAACCGAGGTATCACGATGAACACGGCGACGAAGCTGAGTGGCTTCGCCCTCGGCCTCGCGGCGGTGTTCGGCGCGGCGTACGGGGTCGGCCAGGTGGCCGGCCCTGACACCCCCGCCGTCGCGACCCGCCACGACGCCGCCAACGCCGGTCACGCCGACGGTGACCACGCGACCGGCGCCGCCCCCACCAGCCACCTGCCCGGCGGACTGCTCGTCTCCGACCGCGGCTACACGATGCAACCGGTCACCGAGCCCGCCGGGGAGTTCGCCTTCCGGATCACCGGCCCGGACGGCGCGCCGGTCACCCGCTACGACGTGGCGCACGACAAGCGGATGCACCTGATCGTCGCCCGCCGGGACCTCTCCGGCTTCCGGCACGTCCACCCGGAGCTGGCCGCCGACGGCACCTGGCGGGTCGCCTCGCCGCTCGCCGGCCCCGGCGTCTGGCGGGCGTTCGCCGACTTCACCCCGACCGGCGGGGAGCCGCTGACCCTAGGGGTCGACGTCACCGTCCCCGGCGCCCTTGAGGAGCGGCCGCTGCCGACGCCGGCCACCAGCGCCACCGTCGATGGCTACACCGTCACGCTCACCGGCACCCCGCAGCCCGGCCGTACCGCCCAGCTGACCCTGACCGTCAGCCGGGACGGGAAGCCGGTCACCGACCTTCAGCCCTACCTCGGGGCGTACGGGCACCTGGTGGCGCTGCGGCAGGGCGACCTGGCGTACCTGCACGTCCACCCGGACGGCGCACCCGGCGACGGGCGCACCGCGGCCGGGCCGGCGGTGACCTTCTTCGCCGAGGTGCCCTCGGCCGGCAGCTACCGCCTCTTCCTGGACTTCCGGCACGGCGGCGCCGTGCACACCGCCGAGTTCACCGTCGTGGCCGGCGACCCGGGCGTCCCCGCGACCACGGCCGCGCCGGCCGCCCCGGCCTCCCCGACCGCCGACGCCGGGCACGGCGCCCCCGGCCACGGGCACAATTGACAGGAGGTGCCGCGATGACATCGACCGCCAAGTCCCTACCGGTCGCCCCGAACCTGATCGAACTGGCGATCGGCGGCATGACCTGCGCGTCCTGTGCCGCCCGGATCGAGAAGAAGCTCAACCGGATGGACGGCGTGGAGGCCACGGTCAACTACGCCACCGAGAAGGCCACCGTCCGGTACGCCGACGCGGTCGCCCCCGCCGACCTGATCGCCACCGTGGAGAAGACCGGCTACACCGCCGTCGTGCCGCCCCCGCCGAAGCCGGGCGGGGCGGAGCCGGCCGGCGAGCCGGTGGACCAACTGCGCGGACTGCGTACCCGGCTGTGGGTGTCGGTGGCGCTGACCGTACCGGTGATCCTGCTCGCGATGGTGCCGGCCTGGCAGTTCGACTACTGGCAGTGGCTGTCGCTGACCCTGGCCGCCCCGGTCGTGGTCTACGGCGGGCTGCCGTTCCACCGGGCCGCCCTCATCAACCTGCGGCACGGCGCCGCCACCATGGACACCCTGGTCTCGCTGGGCACCCTGGCCGCGTTCGGCTGGTCGCTCTGGGCGCTCTTCCTCGGCGACGCCGGCATGCCCGGGATGACCCACCCGTTCCGCTTCGACATCACCCGCACCGACGGCGCCGGCAACATCTATCTGGAGGCGGCGGCCGGGGTGACCGTCTTCATCCTCGCCGGCCGCTACTTCGAGGCCCGCGCCAAGCGGACCGCCGGCGCCGCCCTGCGCGCCCTGCTGGAACTGGGTGCCAAGGACGTGGTGGTGCGCCGCGGCGGCCAGGAGATCCGCGTCCCGGTGGAACAGCTCGCGGTGGGGGACCGGTTCGTGGTCCGGCCCGGCGAGAAGATCGCCACCGACGGTGTCGTCGAGGAGGGCGCCTCCGCGGTCGACGCCAGCATGCTCACCGGCGAGTCGGTGCCGGTCGAGGTCCGACCAGGCGACACCGTGGTCGGCGCGACCGTGAACGCCGGTGGCCGGCTGGTCGTCCGGGCCACCCGGATCGGCGGGGACACCCAGCTCGCCCAGATGGCGAAGCTGGTCGAGGCGGCGCAGACCGGCAAGGCGGCCGTGCAGCGGCTCGCCGACCGGATCTCCGGGGTGTTCGTGCCGATCGTGATCGCCCTGGCCGTCGGGACGCTGGGCTGGTGGCTCGGCACCGGGGCGGGCACGACCGCCGCGTTCACCGCCGCGGTGGCCGTACTGATCATCGCCTGCCCGTGCGCCCTCGGCCTGGCGACGCCGACCGCGCTGCTGGTCGGCACCGGGCGCGGCGCCCAGCTCGGCATCCTGATCAAGGGTCCGGAGGTGCTGGAGTCGACCCGCCAGGTGGACACCGTGGTGCTGGACAAGACCGGCACCGTCACCACCGGAAAGATGACCCTGGTCGACGTGCTCCCCGCCGCCGGTCAGGACGCCGAGGAGCTGCTCCGGCTGGCCGGGGCGCTGGAGGCCGCCAGCGAGCACCCGATCGCCCGGGCCGTCGCCGCCGGCGCCGCCGAGGCGGGGGCGCTGCCCACGGTGACCCGGTTCGGCAACGTCGAGGGGCTCGGCGTGACCGGGTCGGTCGACGGCCGCGAGGTGGTGGTCGGGCGGCTCCGGCTGTTGCGGGAGCGGGGTCTGGACGTACCGGAGGAGGTCGTGCGGACGGTGACCGACGCGGAGGCCGCCGGACGGACGGCGGTCCTCGCGGGCTGGGACGGTCGGGCCCGTGGGGTCCTCGCGGTGGCCGACGTGGTCAAGCCGACCAGCCAGACGGCGGTCGCCCGGCTGCGCGGGCTGGGACTCACCCCGGTGCTGCTGACCGGGGACAACGCCACGGTCGCGAAGGCGGTGGCCGCCGAGGTCGGCATCGACCAGGTGATCGCCGAGGTGCTGCCGGCCGACAAGGTGGACGTGGTCCGGCGGCTCCAGGCCGAGGGGCGGACGGTGGCGATGGTCGGTGACGGCATCAACGACGCCGCCGCGCTGGCCCAGGCCGACCTGGGGCTGGCCATGGGGACCGGCACGGACGTGGCGATCGAGGCGTCCGACCTGACCCTGGTCCGGGGTGACCTGACCGCCGCCGTGGACGCCATCCGGCTCTCCCGGCGGACTCTCGGGATCATCAAGGGCAACCTGTTCTGGGCCTTCGCCTACAACGTGGCCGCCCTGCCGCTGGCCGCCGCGGGCCTGCTCAACCCGATGATCGCCGGGGCCGCGATGGCCTTCTCCTCGGTCTTCGTGGTGGCCAACAGCCTGCGGCTGCGCCGCTTCCGCCCGGTCGGCTGATGCCGGCGCCGGGGGCTCACTTCCTCACCGTCGGGTCAGCGCCGTTGGTGACGGAGGGTTGAGCAACCGGACGTGGGGGTACTTCGAGGGCGTAGCGAAAACCGCTGAGTGGAGGTTCGCATGGGTATCGACGACAAGATCGACAACGCGTCCGAAAACACCGCCGGCAAGGTCAAGGAAGGCGTCGGCCGGGCCACCGACGACGAGCGCCTCGAGGCCGAGGGTCGCAACGAGCAGGCCAACGCCAACCTCAAGCAGGCCGGCGAGAAGATCAAGGACGCCTTCAAGAGCTGACGTACCGCTCTCGCACGCCGGGCCGGCAACCGCCGGCCCGGCGTGCTGCGCGCCCCCGGTCGACGTCCCGGCCGGGGCGCGGCCTGCCGAGGCGCCACCTCGCTGGCAGGATGGTCTGTCGCCGCTCGATCTGTTGGGGCGCGGGCGGCAGCACGACAGTGAGCCCCATCACCGAGGGCCGTCCGTGGACGGCCGCCGACCGTACGGGGAGAACGATGTCCGGTACCACCGCGATCCGTACCGCCACCCTGGTGACGTTGACCGCGCTCGCCGCGGGCTGCCAGTCCACGGGGGAGGAGAGCGCCGCGCCGGCCGGCACCACGGCCGCCGCGCCCAGCGCCTCCGCCCCGGCCGCCGGGACCCCCGCCACCGCCGCGCCCTCCCCGGTGACGGCGGCGAACACCGCGACGGTGTGCGCCGGCGTCGACAAGCTGATCATCGCGAGCAGTCGGAAGATCGCCGACGACTCGGCGGCTGCGACCCGCCGCGAACTCACCCCGGAGCAGGTCAACGCGCAGCTCAAGGGCAACCTCACCGACCTGGCCGACGACGTACGCGGGCAGGCCACCCGGGCGCAGGACCCTGAGATCAAGGCCCTCATCGCGGCCACCGCCGACCGGATCGACGCGGGTGCCAGGTCCGCCACCCCGGTGAAGTGGCTGACCTCGACCTTCGTCGGCATCCCGCGGCACCTCACCGACGAGTGCCACGCCTGACCGTCCGTCCACTCCGATCAGCGCGGCACCCGCGCGCGAACTCATCGGTCGGCGGCCAGCCGGGCGGCGCGTACCTCCAGATAGCGCCGCTCCGGCAGGCTGGTGGTGCCCCGGGCGGCGGCCAGGTACGCCGTCCGCGCCGCCGCCCCGTCGCCGGCCAACTCCAACAGGTGGGCGCGGACGGCGGCGAGGCGGTGGTGTCCGGCCGTCCGCTCGTCGGCGTCCAGCGGCGCCAGCAGGGCGAGCCCGGCGCGCGGACCGTCCACCATGGCCACCGCGGCGGCCTGGTTGAGGGTGACCATCGGGTTCGGCGCGATCCGGGCCAGCAGCCGGTAGAGGGCGACGATCTGCGGCCAGTCGGTCTCCGCCGCCGAGGGCGCCTCGGCGTGCACCGCGGCGATCGCCGCCTGCACCTGGTACGGCCCGGGGGGCGACCAGGTCAGGGCCTCGGTCACCAGGGCGATCCCCTCCTCGATCGCGGCCCGGTCCCAGCGGCTCCGGTCCTGCTCGGCCAGCGGGACCAGCTCACCCGTGGGACCGGTCCGGGCGGCCCGGTGCGCGTCGGTGAGCAGCATCAGCGCGAGCAGTCCGCCGACCTCGCCGTCGTCGGGGAGCAGCCGCCGCAGCTCCCGGGCCAGCCGGATCGCCTCCCCGGTCAGCTCCGCCCGGTGCAGGTCGGGCCCGCTGGAGGCGGTGTAACCCTCGTTGAAGACCAGATAGAGCACGTGCAGGACGGCACCCAGCCGGTCGTCGCGGTCCGCCGCCGACGGCAGGACGAAGCGGGCGCCGGTCGCCTCGATCCGCCGCTTGGCCCGGCGGATCCGCTGACTCATGGTCGCCTCCGGCACCAGGTACGCCCGGGCGATCTGCGCGGTGCTCAGGCCGCCGACCGCGCGCAGCGTCAACGCCACCTGCGCCGGGACGGTGAGCGCCGGATGGCAGCAGAGGAAGAGCAGCGTCAGCGTGTCGTCCCCGGCCGGCGGCTGTTCGTCGGCGGGCGGCGCCACCGCCGCGTACCCGGGCTCGCGGAGCGCCACCGCGACCTCGCGGTCCCGGCGGGCCCGTTCGCTGCGCCACGCGTCGGTGAGCCGCCGGGTCGCCACGGTGACCAGCCAGGAGCGCGGGTGCTCCGGCAGGCCCTGCTCGGGCCACTGCACGGCGGCGGCGAGCAGCGCCTCCTGCACGGCGTCCTCGCAGGCGTAGAACTGGCCGTGCCGCCGGACGAGGACGGCGAGGACCTGCGGCGCCAGGGTGCGCAGCAGGTCCCCGACGGCATGGTCGGCAGCGGTCACATCTCCGTCCCGGCCTCGTCCATGACCGGCCGCACCTCCAGCACCCCGACGCCCCGCCGGACGTCCGGCCAGCTCGCGGCGATCTCGGCGGCGCGCTCCGGGCTCTCGCAGTCGACCATCAGGTAGCCGGCGAACTGCTCCTTGCTCTCCATGAACGGGCCGTCGGTGATCTCGGCGCGACCGCCGACGGCCCGGACCGTCCGGGTCTGCGACGGGTCGGCGAGCGCCTGCCCGCCGACCAGCTCACCGGACTCGGTCAGCTCCTTCATGATCTCGTCGACCTCGCCGAAGATGGCGTTCCGCTCCGGCTCGGAGAGCTCCTCCACGAAGCCGGGACGGTTCCAGATCAGCAGCATGTACTTCACGGTGCACTCCTCGGGTACGGGCCACAGGTGTGGGCGCCACTCGGTGAGGGGTCGGAGCCGAGGCGCCGTACCCGACATCATCGCCCGAGGAAATCAGGAGAGCTGTCAGGGCCGCCCGCGTACCGACCGGCGGGCCGGGGCGCCGGCGTCGAGCGAGGCCCGGTCGGCGGCCGAGGTCCCGGAGTTCCAGCCCTCGGCGTCCCGCACCTGAAGGCGGTGCCGGGTGACCCCGGGGAAGAGGGTGTCCAGCCGTTCCCGGACGGCGTCCGAGCGGGCCGCGAGCACCGGCAGCAGCCGGTCGTCGCCGCGCTCCTCGGCCGCCTCCCGGTTCGCCGTCTCGGTGGCCGCCCGCAGTCGCTCGCCGATCCGTAGCGCGAAGGCGTTCAGGAACGACTCGTCGTAGCCCTTGGTGCGCCGGCTGCCGGTCTTCGTCCGCCGCTCGCCCCGGCCGCGCAGCATCGCGCCGGTGGCCTGCACCAGCAGCGAGGTGTGCAGCAACTCGACCGCCGCCAGCTCCGCCGGGAAGCCGAGCACGGTGGCGAAGCCGAGGTCGTCGGACCAGATCGACTCGCACCGGTTGGCCGCCGCCACCTCCTGGATGAGCAGCGCCTTCGCCGCCGCGTACGGGGCGTCGGTGCTCAACCGGACCCCGCCCGGCTGGTCCGGCCGTTCGGCGGTCGCGTCGAGCAGGGCGGCGTCGATGCTGTGCCGGGCCATCAGCTCCTGGGCCTTGCCGGTCAGCGCCTCCGCCTCGGCCGGGAAGGTGGTCGACTCGGCCTTGGCCAGCAGCGCCCGCACCCGGTCCAGCATCCGCGACCCGGACACCGGGGCGGCCACCCGCGCAGTGGCGGCCGGACCACCCGGCGGTGGGCGGAGCACCGCGATCGGGGGGAGTCCCTCGACCAGGCCGAGGGCGTCGACCGCGTCGCGCAGCGCGCTGATCCGGTCGACGCCCGCCCGGGCCGCCCACCGGTTCAACCAGTCGACGTCGGTGTCCCACCCGGCGTCCAGCTCGGCCACCTGCTCGTCGAACCACTGCGGAACGGGCCCGGGCAGGGCGGCGCGCTGGGCCGCGACCGCCTCCCGGACCAGCCGGGCGGCGTGCGGGTCGAGCCGTCGGACGGCGATCCGGTCCAGGTCGGCCGGCTGCCAGCCGCGCCGCCAGAGGCGGCCGGCGCCGCGGACCAGCCGGGCGAGCAGAGCGGCGTCGACCGCGGGGCCGTCGCCGACCACCAGCCGGTCCAGCGCGCGTTCCGCCGCGCGTACGTCGGTGCCGCGCGCCCCCACGAGGGCGTCAGCGACCAGGTTGTCGGCGTCCGGCACGGCTTTGGCCCCTTCTCCACGGTCGTTCCGGTGCGGCCGACCCCGGGTGGCGAGGTGCGCACCCGCCCCGAACGGTACCGGCGCCCCGGGCGCCGCGACCCGTGAGCGACCTCACCATCACAGGGTCCGCCGGGATTCCGGCCCGGTCGGTCAACCGACCGGGCCCGCTGTCCGTACTCCTGGGCGGATCAGGGCCGGCGCGACGGACGGAGATCGATGTGGGCGGGCGTACCACGCGGGACGGCGGCCTGCACCGCCGGCTCCGGGCGTTCCGCGCCGGCTCGATGACCCTGCTGGCGGTGGTGGTGGCGGTCGGGCTGGCCACCGCTGGCGCGTACGCCGCCCGGCGCGGCGGCCCCGAGCTGCTGGCCACGGCCGGTGCCCGCCCCGCAGGCCCGGCCCCGGCGCGCCCGGCGGCGTCGACGCCCGCGCCGGCCGTGCCGGCGGCGGGCCGGGTCGCCCACCCGCCCGAGCCGGCCATCAGCTACCCACCCCGGGGTACGGGGAGCTTCCGCACCGCCACCGCCCTCGGCGCGGTGGCGGGCCGCGGCGGCCGGCTGCTCCGCTACCGGGTCGCGGTCGAGGAGGGCATCGACGAGGTGGACGTGGAACGCTTCGGCCGGGAGGTCGCGGTGATCCTCGCCGATCCGCGGGGCTGGACCGGCGGCGGCGAGTGGCGGTTGCAGCGGGTGGGCCCGGACACCCGGGCCGACTTCGCCGTGCTGCTGGCCACCCCGGTGACCCGGGGCGAACTCTGCGCGGACCCGACCGACCACTACACCTCGTGCCGCAACGGCGATCAGGTGGTGATCAACGTCGGCCGGTGGGCCCGCGGCGTCCCGCAGTTCGACGATCTGGGCAGTTATCGGCAGTACCTGCTCAACCACGAGGTCGGTCACCGCCTGGGCCGGGGCCACGAGCTGTGTCCCCCGGCCGGCGGGCCCGCGCCGGTGATGGAGCAGCAGACGCTCGGCCTGCACGGCTGCACGCCGAACGCCTGGCCCCGGGTGGCCGGCGCCCTGCACACCGGCCCGTCCGGCCAGTACGACGACCCGATCCCCGCCGAGGGCTGACCGGGTCGCCGGGCGGCGGGTGAATACTGGGCGGGTGGAGAGCGTCCGACCCCGCCTGCTGCTGGTCGAGGACGACCGTGCCCTGACCGGGCTGCTGGTCGACCTCCTCGACGAGGAGGGGTACGCCGTCGACGTGGCCGCCGACGGACACAGCGGCCTGCACCACGCGCTGACCCGCGACTACCAGCTCCTGGTGGTGGACCGGGGGCTGCCCGCCCTGGACGGGCTGTCGCTGGTCACCCGGCTGCGCGCCCAGGGGGTCACCTGCCCCGTCCTGATGCTCACCGCCCGGGGTACCGTGCAGGACCGGGTGGAGGGGTTGGACGCCGGGGCCGAGGACTACCTCGCCAAGCCGTTCGACGTGGCCGAGCTGCTGGCCCGGCTCCGCGCGCTGCGCCGTCGCCACCCGGACGCGGCGGGTTGGCTGCCGCTGGGCCGGCGCCGGCTGGACGTGGCCAACCGCCGGGTGCTCGACGGGCCCGCGGAGATCCCGCTCTCGGCCCGCGAGTTCGCCGTCCTGCACGCCCTGGCCGGCCGGCCGACGAAGGTCTTCACCCGCGCCGAGCTGCTCAGCGCCGCGTTCGACTACGCCGACGCGCCGGGCACCGTGGACGCCTGCGTCCACCACCTGCGCCGCAAGCTGGGCCGGGACACCGTCCGGACCGTGCACGGGCTGGGCTACCGGCTCGGCGCGAGCTGAGCGAGGCGGGGAGCGGCGTGGACGAGGCCCGGCTGGCGCACGCCCGCCGCCGCAGCGTCGCCCAGACGGCGGGCGCCATCGGTTTGGTGCTGCTGCTGGTCGGCGCGCTGACGTTCGTGCTGACCAGCCGACAGGAGTCCCGGGCCCTGGACGCCGGGATGGCCCAGGTGCTGGCGATGGCCGAGGACGTGGACGACCCGCCGCCGGGGCAGTTCCTGGCCCGGCAGCGGCCCGGCGTGGACGCCGGGCCCGAGGTGACCCCGAGCGCGTCGCCGGAGCTGGCGCGCGCGCTCGACGATGCGGTGCGGGGGCGTCCGGGCCGGTTCGACACCAGCGCCGGTGACGACCGGCCGATCCGGGTGTTGGTCGCCCGCCGGGCGGACGGCAGTCGGTGGGCGGTCGCCGCCGACCTGGGGCCGCTGCGCCGGCAGCGGGGGGAGCTGGCCGTCGCGTTGCTCCTGGCCGAGCTTGCCGGGCTGGCCGGCGCGCTGGTGGCCGCCGCGCTGCTGGCCCGCCGGGCCGTCGCGCCGCTGGCGACCGCGCTGACCCTGCAACGCCGCTTCGTCGCTGACGCGTCGCACGAACTGCGCACCCCGCTGACCGCGCTGCACACCCGGGCGCAGCTGCTGGCCCGGCGGGCCCGGACCCGGCCGGCGGAGGCCCTGACCAGCCAGCTCGACCAGCTCGTCGCGGACACCCGGGCGCTCGGTGAGGTGGTCGAGGACCTGCTGGTCTCCGCCGCCGCCGAGCACCAGCCGCTGCCCGACACGGTGGTCGACCTCGCCGAGGTCGCCCGCGAGGTGGTGGCCAGCATGACCGACCACGCCCGGAGCCGGGAGGTGGAGCTGCTGGTGGCGGCCCCCGACCCGGCGCCGGTGCGGGGCGCCCGGACGGCGCTGCGCCGGGCGTTGACCGCCCTGGTCGACAACGCCGTGGGCCACGTGCCGGCCGGGGGCCGGGTGCGGGTGAGCGTGGACCGGCAGGACGGGCGGGTGGCCGCGGCGGTGGCCGACGACGGGGTGGGGCTCGACCCGGCCGAGGCCGACCGGCTCTTCGACCGGTTCTCGCACGGCGGGTCGGGGGCGGGGCGTCGCTTCGGGCTGGGGCTGGCGCTGGTGCAGCACGTCGCGCGGGCGCACCGGGGCGCCGTCGAGGTCGCCGGCGCGCCGGGGCAGGGTGCGACGTTCACCCTGGTGCTGCCGGCGGCCTGACCCCGGCCGCGCATCCCGGGGCCGCCGCGGGCCGGTGGCCGGTGCAAGAACTTCGCAAGAAACGGTGGGCACTGTGGGGCCGGAGAATGAACCCCGACCGCCGAGGAGAGATCGTGCCCGACACCGTCAACGGACTGCCCGTGCACCCGCTCGTGGTGCACGCCGTCGTCGTCCTGCTGCCGCTGGCCGCGCTCGGCGTGGTCGCGCTGGCCGTCCGTCCGTCGTGGCGGGGCCGCTTCGGCGTGCTCGTCGTGGTGATCGCCGCGCTGGCCGCTGCCGCGATCCCGCTGGCCACGGACAGCGGCGAGAGCCTGGAGCGCCGGGTCGGCGACCCCGGCCGGCACGCCGAACTGGGCGACACGCTGATCTGGTTCGCGCTGCCGCTGCTGGTCGCCGCGGTCGCCCTGGTCTGGCTGCACCGCCGGGCCGGCCGCCCGGCCGACGGCGGAGCGGAGACGACCCGTCCGGTGCGCCCGGGGACGGTGGGCGTGGTGGTCGCGGTGCTGGCGGTGGCCGTCGCGGCGGCGAACCTGGTGCAGGTCTACCGGGTCGGCGACTCCGGTGCGAAGGCGGTCTGGGGCGACACCCCGGCGCAGACCGCCGCCGGCGGCGGGGACGGCGACTGACCCGCCCCGCACCGGCCCTGCGCCGCGCGTCCGACGGTGGTGAGATGGACCGCGGACACGTGGCGCGGGGCAGGGGTGTAGGCCCCCGGGAGAGGGGACGGCCGATGAGTCGGGTCGTGGTCACCGGAGGCAGCGGGAAACTCGGCCGCGCGGTCGTGGACGAGCTGCTCGCCCACTCGTACGACGTGGTGAACCTGGACCTGGTCGCGCCGGCCCCGCCGCGCTGCCCGTTCACCCGGATCGACCTGACCGACCAGGGGCAGGTGCTGGAGGCGTTCACCGGCATCGACGAGCGCTACTCGGGGGTGGACGCGGTGGTGCACCTGGCCGCCATCCCGGGGCCGGGCGTGGCCGGGAACGCGGTGACCTTCCGCAACAACATCACCGCCAGCTACCACGTGTTCTCCGCCGCCCGCGCGGTCGGCATCACCAACGTGGTCTGGGCGTCCAGCGAGACGCTGCTCGGCCTGCCGTTCGAGACCCCGCCGCCGTACCTGCCGGTGGACGAGGAGTATCCGGCCCGGCCGGAGACGTCGTACGCGCTGGCGAAGCATCTGGAGGAGCAGATGGTCGCCCAGTTCTGCCGCTGGGAGCCCCGGCTCAAGGCGATCGGGCTGCGCTTCTCCAACGTGATGGAGCCCGTCGACTACGCCGCCTTCCCGGGGTACGACGCCGATCCCCGGCTGCGCTCGTGGAACGCCTGGGGCTACATCGACGCGCGGGACGGCGCGCAGGCGGTCCGGCTGGCGCTGGATCACGAGGCGACCGGGATGGACGTCTTCATCATCGCCAACGCCGACACGGTGATGAGCCGTCCGAGCGCCGAGCTCGCCGCCGAGGTCTTCCCGGACGTGCCGCTGCGGCGGGAGCTGACCGGCAACGAGACGCTGCTCTCCATCGACAAGGCCCGTCGGGTGCTCGGCTACGAGCCGAAGCACGGCTGGCGTTGAGGAGGAGGTCCGGGTGGAGTACGTGAAGTTCGGGTCCACCGGCCTGGAGGTGTCCCGGCTCTGCCTGGGCTGCATGAGCTACGGCGATCCGGCCCGCGGCCCGCACCCGTGGTCGCTGCCGGAGGAGCAGAGCCGGCCGTTCATCCGGCAGGCGTTGGAGCTGGGCGTCACCTTCTTCGACACCGTGAACGTCTACTCCGACGGCACCAGCGAGGAGATCGTCGGCCGGGCGCTGAAGGACTTCGCCCGCCGCGACGACGTGGTCATCGCGACCAAGGTGCACGGTCGGATGGGGCCCGGGCCGAACCGGGGTGGGCTGTCCCGCAAGCACATCATGAGCGAGATCGACGCCAGCCTGCGCCGGCTCGGCACCGACTACGTGGACCTCTACCAGATCCACCGGCTGGACCCGGGCACGCCGATCGAGGAGACCCTGGAGGCGCTGCACGACCTGGTCCGCGCCGGCAAGGTCCGCTACCTCGGCGCTTCCTCGATGTACGCCTGGCAGTTCGCGAAGGCGCTCTGGGCGGCCGAGCGGCACGGCTGGACCCGCTTCGTCTCGATGCAGAACCACTACAACCTGCTCTACCGCGAGGAGGAGCGGGAGATGCTGCCGCTCTGCGCGGACCAGGGTGTCGCGGTGATCCCGTGGAGCCCGCTGGCCCGCGGGCGGCTGACCCGGGACTGGGGTGAGCGCACCGAGCGGGCGGAGACCGACGAGTTCGGCCGGGGGTTCTACGCGCGCACCGAGGAGCCGGACCGGCGGGTCGTCGAGGCGGTGGCCCGGATCGCCGAGGCGCGGGGCGTGCCCCGGGCGCAGGTGGCGCTGGCCTGGGTGGCGCGCCACCCGGCGGTGATCGCGCCGATCGTCGGCGCGACGAAGCCGCACCACCTGACCGACGCGGTGGCCGCGCTGGAGCTGGAGTTGACCGAGGACGAGGTGGCGCCGCTGGAGGCGCCCTACGTCCCGCACCCGGTGGCCGGCTTTTAGCCGGTCGTCGGGCCGGGCGGCGGCTCGGGCCCGGGGTCCGGCGGCCCGGTCCAGCGGACCAGCAGCACGGTCGCGTCGTCGGAGAGCTTGTCGTCCTGGTACCCGAGGATCGCGTGCACCAGCCGGCGGGCGGTCTCCGGCAGCGGCAGGTCGTCGGCGAGGGCCCGCAGGGTGAAGTCGACCAGCCGGTCCATCCCGAACGGTTCGCCGTCGGCCGACCGGGCCTCGCTGATGCCGTCGGTGTAGAAGAGCACGTCGTCGCCGGGTTCCAGGGCCTCCTCGATGACCACGGGGGGCCGCTGGTCACCGAGGGTGACCGGCAGGGCGGTGGGGGTGGGCAGCACCGTGGCGACCTTGCCCCGGCGGATCACCAGTCCGCTGGGGTGCCCCGCGGAGATCACCCGCAGGTGGCCGGTGCGCTGGTCGAGCTCGGCGAGCACGCCGGTGATCAGGCCGCGCCGGTCGTGTTCGCGGACCGCGGTGTCGATGTGGTGGTAGGTGTCGACCAGGTCGAAGCCGGCGCGGCGGGCGTTGCGGTAGGCGGCGAGCGCCAGGCTGGCCAGGATCACCGCCCGCATCCCGCCCGCCGACCCGTGGCCGACGGCGTCGAAGAGGGCGAGGTGGGCGGTGTCGCCGTTGACCGCGTAGTCGAAGGCGTCGCCGCCGACGTCGTAGCTGGGTTCCAGGATGCCGCTGATCACCATGCTGCCCGTGGAGAAGGTCAGTGGTGGCAGTTGGGCGCGGAGCATCTCGGCGGCCAGTCGCATCGGCGCCCGGCGGCGGATCCGCTCGACGGTGTCGCTGTAGAGCGACCGGGTGACCAGCAGGTCGGCGATCAGCGAGGCGGCGGCCTGGTACGCCGGCATCCGGTCGGTCGGCACCGGGGCCGGCGCGAGCACCTCGGCCACGCCGAGGCGTTCCAGGCCGTCCAGCAGCGGCAGCCAGAGCCGGGTGGCCGTCGTCGTCCGGTCCTCGCCCGCCGCGTCGGTCCGGCCCTCGCTCGGGTACGCCCGCAGCAGGCTGAACGCGCGGCCGGGAAGCGTGCCGTCGATGGTGATCGCCTCGCGCGGCGGTGAGTCGGCGGCGAGCATCGGCAGCAGTTCGCGCTGCTCGTGGTCGACCAGATACAGGATCATGTCGGTCCCGCCGAGCTGCGCGGCGGCCCGCCGGGCCAGGATCGGCAGGTCCTCCGGGCGGGCCTGGTGGGAGTGCCGGAGCAGGTCGTGCAGCGCTTCCCGCTCGCTCATGCCGTGTCCTTCCTGCCGTGCGATCCGTCCCCCAGGCCTTCCCCGTCGGCGGGGGCGGCAACGGCCGGCGGGTCAGCGGGGGAAGGAGGCCCAGATGTTCTTGGTGTGTTCGGCCGCGTACCAGCCGACGGCGAGGGAGGTCGCCTGGGCCAGCAGCAGCCCGCGACCGCCCGAGTCGAGGGGGCGGGTCTCGGCCAGTTCGGGCACGGTGGTCAGGTCGTGATCGGCGACGTCGAGGATGAAGCAGTCGTCGGCGGCGAGCAGCGTGACGATGGTCGGGGGGATGCCGTGTCGCAGCGCGTTGCTCGCCAGCTCGGTGGCGACCAGCACGACGAGGCCGGGCCCCTCGTCGAGTTCCTCCCCCTGGGCCAGGCCGTAGCGGGTCAGCGCCGCGCACAGCGAGGCCCGTAGCTCGCGCAGTTCCGCGGCGGTGTCGAGGTCCCACCTCTCGAGTTCGGTGGCCTGCGGCGGTGGCGGCGAGATGCGCAGCTGTCCCATGATCCTGCTCTACCCTGCGTAGCCACCAGCTAAGCGGGTGGGCGCTGACACATCATGTTCGCGGAAGAAAGAGGTGAGTCGAGGGCTTCCGGCCCCCTCGGCCAGAGCCCGCTCAGCCGGGGCCCGCTGACCTCCCGGCCGCGGCAGATCACCCCCGACAGCAGGGTCAGTTCGGTGGCCACCCGCACAGGTTATGCAGTGGCCGCGCCCGCGCCCGGCACCCGCATCCGCAGCGAGGACGCGGCGGGGCGCGACAGTCGGACGGGACCGTGGGCCGGTCACGATCCGGTTGCCGGGCGGTGCGGGTCGGCCCCCTGGTGAGATACCGTCGCCCTGTGATCGTCGAGGAGCACTGGTGGAACGGGGACGCGACGGTACGCGGCCGTCGTGATGTGTACATCCGCACAGATGGGCAGCGGTGGGAGGTTCAGGCGCAGATCGGTGGCGCTCTCGGCCGGTCGAAAGTGCAGGAGTGCCCCAGCCGTGGTTCGGCGAGCATCCTGGCCGGGGCGTGGCGCGGCGGCGACCCGTCCTGGCGCGAACTGCGCCGCTGACCGCGTCGCCGCACGCCGCCTGACGTCGGCCGGCCGCTGATGTCGTCGGCGGCTCCCGGTCAGGCAGCCGGCAGGCTGTGGGTGCCCGCGTGCGGGAAGTGCAATCGGATGCTGCTGCTGCGCTCCCCGGAGTGCAAGGTCACCACGTCGGCGAGCTGTCGGGCCAGCCAGAGACCGCGCCCGCCGACCCGGTCCGCGCTGCCTGGCCGGTGGAAGCCGGCCGCCGGGGGAATCCGCCGACCGCCCGAGTCGTCGACCTGGACGATGAGCATGTCCCGGTGGTGCCAGCCCCGGAGGCGTACCGGGAGCGCGCCGTGGACCAGGCCGTTCGTGGCCACCTCGGTGACCGCGACGACGACGTCACCCGTCGCGTCGGCGTCGAACGATCTCCCCTCGGCCCATCCGCGCAGCGCGCCGCGGAGCGGGGTGAGCTGATCGAGGTCCACCAGGCCGATGTCGAGGTCCACCACCGTCGGCGCCGCTTCGAGCGGGATCTCGCTGCGCGCCCGGAGGTAGTCGGCCGACGCGACGTGGCCGGCGTTGGGCTGGCAGCCGCTCTCGGTGAGTTCATGGTTGTGCAGGTCCCGCACGCTCTTGATGAGAACGGTGGGGTGGCGCCGACTGTCCCAGAGGCAGGTGACCGCGCAGCCGTACTCGGCGTACTCGTCGCCGCACGCCGACTCGTACGACAGGTGGGCGGTGGCACGGTCCACCGGGGCGTCCGGCCCGGGGTCGGCGGACACGTCGGGTTCGGTGATGACGTGGACGCGGCTGCCTGCGGCGTGCTGGCTGGCGAGATACCGGCGGAGCCGCTCGTAGGCGAAGCCGAGCCGGAGGTGGAAGCTGGCTCGTTCGCCCCATTCGAGCCGGTCGGCCAGTGCACCCAGGGCATCGCGGACGACCCGTTCGACGTGCGCGCCGACCAGCAGGTAGACCCGTTCGTGCGCCGCGATCGACCGCCGCAGCGCGGGGACGAGCCGGGAACGCAGGGTGTCGTCCGAGTCGACGATCAGGGCGGCGTGCACGAAGGGCCGCGCGACGGGTGAGGCGTGGCTCGTCATGGGGTCTGCCCGGGCGCCGTCGTGCCGCGCAAGCCGGCGGTGCCGACCCACCTCGTGCCGTCGGCGCGGCCGAGGGGAGTGGGTACGCGGGCCGGAGGCCGGTCCACCATGTGACACCACGCCTTCCGGGAAGAAGGGACAAAGCCCGGGGCGGTACGGCGTCGGTGTGGGTGTCGAAGAGCGGTGATGCCCTATGGGAGCCCCGTGAGACGAGCCTAGCGCGGTCCCCCGACCCCCGCTCAGCTCCACGGTCATCGTTTCGGGGCCTCGACGGGGCTGCTCTCGTTCGTCGATGTGCTGCAGCGGGTGTCGGATAACGTGGTAGCCCTGGTGTGCCGGGAAGTCTGGTCGGCGATGGATGACGCGACCCCTGTCGACGAGGAGACCCCGTGACCGACGCCGCCCGGCGCCGTGCCAGCCTGTTCGCCCGCCGCTCCTGGGGCGAGACCAGCCGCATCTCCGCCATCCTCCGCAAGGAGACGGTCGGCGGGGTGCTGCTGCTCATCGGCGCGGTGCTTGCCCTGGCATGGTCGAACTCCCCCTGGTCGGACGGCTACCAGTCGTTACGCGACCTCCGCTTCGGTCCGGCGTCGCTGCATCTGGACCTCAGCATGGCCAGCTGGGCCGCCGACGGCCTGCTGGCGATCTTCTTCTTCGTCGCCGGGCTGGAGCTGAAGCGCGAGTTCGTCGCCGGCGACCTGCGGGACCCGCGCCGGGCGGCGGTGCCGGTGGCGGCGGCGGCGGGCGGAGTGCTCGTACCGGCCGGGCTCTACCTGCTGATCGCGGGCGCTGACGGTGCGAAGGGGTGGGCGATCCCCACCGCGACGGACATCGCCTTCGCCCTCGCCGTGCTCGCCGTGGTGGGTCGCTTCCTACCGTCGGCGCTGCGTACCTTCCTGCTCACCCTGGCGGTCGTCGACGACCTGCTCGCGATCGTGATCATCGCCGTCTTCTACACCGCGCACCTGTCGGTCGTCCCGCTGCTGGGCGCGCTGGTCCCACTCGCGATCTTCGCCGTGCTGGTGCAGCGGCGGGTCCGGTCCTGGTGGCTACTACTGCCCCTGGCGGCGGTGACCTGGGCGTTGGTGCACGCGTCCGGGGTGCACGCCACCGTGGCCGGGGTCCTGCTGGCCTTCACCGTCCCGGTGATCCGCAGCGACGCCGCGGGCGGTCCTGACGCCGGCCGGGGGCTGGCCGAGCACTTCGAGCACCGGTTCCGGCCGATTTCCGCCGGCATCGCGGTGCCGGTCTTCGCGTTCCTCTCCGCCGGTGTCACCATCGGCGGTGTCGCCGGCCTGGCCACCGCGCTGACCGACCGGGTCGCGCTCGGCATCGTCCTCGGCCTGATCGTCGGCAAACCGGTCGGCATCATGGCCGCCACCTGGCTGGTCTCCCGCTTCACCCGCGCGGATCTGGACGAGGGTCTCAACTGGCTCGACGTGCTCGGCCTGGCCCTGCTCGGCGGCATCGGGTTCACCGTGTCGCTGCTGATCGGCGAGTTGGCCTTCGGTCTGGGCAGTGAACGGGACGGTCACGTCAAGGTCGCCGTGCTCACCGGGTCGCTGCTCGCCGCGACGGTGGCCACGGTCATCCTGCGCGCCCGCGGCCGCCTCTACCGCCGGGTGTACGAGGCGGAGACCGTGGACCACGACCGGGACGGCGTGCCGGACATCTACCAGCCGGGGCCGGACCGGCCGACCGGCTGACCCGGCCCTCCCGCGCCGCGTCCCGTTCCGGCGGCGGTCAGCCCTCCCGGCGGTGGCCGAGGTCCGCCCAGAGACGTTCCTCCGCCGGCGACATCGGCAGGTGGGCCGCGAGCCGCTCGGGGTGCCCCGATGCCGGGGCGGTGGCCGCCGGGGTCGTACCGCCCGGGCCCGGCGTGGCGGCGTGCGGCGGCAGGATCAGGCCGGTGTAGCTGGCACCGCAGTGTTGCAGGCCCAGCCACAGGGTCCGGGACACCGTCCGGAGCCATCGCACGTAACCAGCCGGCACCGACCTCACCACCCACACCCATTCTGCCCGCATCGCCCCGACGCCTGATGGTGTCGGTGCTGCCATGGTCGGTGCACCGGCTCGAGGAACGCTCGACGTGGACGGGTGGCCGGAATCGGCGCCGCCCGCCATGTCCGGGCGGTGCGGCCCGCCGCCTGCCCGCCCGGCACCGCCCACCGCCTACCGCCCGCCGGCACGGCAACCGCCCGCCCGAACCCCCCGCCACTCCGGCAGCGAGCGGGGCGACACCCTGGTCATCGGTCACCACCTCTTCGCCACCGACCAGGATCCGGCCCGGACCGAGCAGGCCTGGCAGAACGAGGGACATCCCGGAACGGCTTCGGAGGCGGCTGCCGGCGGGCCGTCAAAGCGATGTCAAGAATCCTTCGCCGGGCGTAGCGAACGCGTGAAAGCCATCGACGGCGGTTGCCGGCCGGGACTGGTATATGGCCCAAGGCGGGCCTGAGGTGCGAGCCCTCGCTGTCGCCGGAGGCGTGCCGTGGGTGTCGATCGAGATCAGGGAACCAGGACGTACGGGGAGCCGACGCCGACCGGGATCAGCGTCGCGGTCGGCTGGGCGGGGATGGTCGGGACGGTGCTGTTGGGTGCCGCCGTGTTCCCGCCGGTGGACCTCCCGGCCCGGGCGCTCCTCGTCGCCGTCGCCGCCGGGGCGTACGCGGCATTGGTGGCTGACCAGCGGGCGGTCGCCGCGGTGACGGCTTTGGCGATGGCCACGTTCGTCGCGGTCCTCGGCGCCGGTTACCGGCACCTGCGCGCGATGGCCCCGACCCATGGCCAGGATGCAGATTGGTACCCCTCCGTGGTCAGGTCCCGTACCAGCGTGGTGGCGCCGCCGGACGACGCGCCGGGCGGTCCCGGTGCGGCGTGAGCCCGCCGAAGCCGCCCAGGACGGGACGACCGGTGCGGCCGGCGCCGGCCTGTCGATCGCCGTGGAGCTGGTGACCGGGCGTGGCCAGGACTGGTGGCCACGCCCCGGTCGCGTCTTCGCGGCCAGCTCGGCGCACACCTTCGCCGACCTCGCGACCTGGGCGAGGACTGGACCCACCTGTGCACCGCCCGTCGCGCCGACGACCGTCGGCTGCAGCCCGCGCGGAAGCCGTACCCGCTGCCGGTCGCGTGCTGTGACCGCCTTCACCCGACAAGGGGCCTGCGTGAAAAGCGCGTCAAATATCGACGGTTCCCCGTGATGGTCGTGTTATAGCCCCTGTCCGTTCCGGGGGTGTGGCGTTTTGATTGCCCGGCGCGACCGGAAGGCGGTCGTGACGAACGAGTCCGCGATGAGGAGTCAGCTGTGTCTGACGTGGTGTTCGTGCTGGTGACGGTGGCGCTGTTCGCGGCGCTCGCCCTGGTGGTACGGGCGGTGGAGAAGCTGTGAGTGCCGTCAACGCCGTCGGCCTGGTGCTGGCGATCGGCCTGGGTGTGTTCCTGGTGGTCGCCCTGCTGTTCCCGGAGCGCTTCTGATGACCATGACAACAGCCGGCGTCATCTTCATCCTGTCCCTGATCGCGGCGCTCGTCGCGGTCTACAAACCCTTCGGCGACCACATGTACCGGGTGGTCTCCGGCACCCGGCAGTCCCGGGTGGAGCGGGGGATCTACCGGCTGGTCGGGGTGAACCCGGCCGCCGAGCAGTCCTGGGGCGTGTACGCCCGCAGCGTGCTGGCCTTCTCTGCCGTCTCGATCCTGTTCCTGTACGCGTTCCAGCGCCTGCAGAACCACCTCTGGCTGTCGCTCTGCTTCGACCCGGTGGTGCCGCACGGCGCCTGGAACACCGCGGTGTCGTTCGTGACCAACACGAACTGGCAGTCGTACTCGGGTGAGTCGACGATGGGCCACCTGGTGCAGATGGCCGGCCTGGCGGTGCAGAACTTCGTCTCCGCCGCCGTCGGCATCGCCGTCGCGGTCGCGCTGGTCCGTGGCTTCGCCCGTAGCCGCACCGGCGAGCTGGGCAACTTCTGGGTCGACCTGATCCGGACCACCCTGCGGATCCTGCTGCCGATCGCGGTGCTCGCCACGCTCGCCCTGATGATCGGCGGCGCGGTGCAGAACCTCTCGGGCGGCACCGACGTGACCACCCTGACCGGCGGCGCCCAGACCGTCACCGGTGGCCCTGTCGCCAGCCAAGAGGCGATCAAGGAGCTCGGCACCAACGGCGGTGGCTTCTACAACGTCAACAGCGCCCACCCGTTCGAGAACCCGACCACCTGGACCAACTGGCTGGAGATCTTCCTGCTCCTGCTGATCCCGTTCAGCCTGCCCCGGGTCTTCGGCCGGATGGTCGGGCAGAACCGGCAGGGCTACGCGATCGCGGCCGTGATGGGGATCCTGGCGTTCGTCAGCGTCGCCCTGACCAACGTCTTCGAGCTCGCCGGGCACGGGACCGTGCCGCAGGCGGTGGGCGCGGCCCTGGAGGGCAAGGAGGTGCGGTTCGACGTATCAAACTCGGCCACCTTCGCCGCCGCCACCACGTTGACCTCGACCGGTGCGGTGAACTCGTTCCACGACTCGTTCACCTCGCTCGGCGGCATGATGACGATGGTCAACATGATGCTCGGCGAGGTCGCGCCCGGCGGCACCGGTTCCGGCCTCTACGGTCTGCTCATCCTGGCGGTGATCACCGTCTTCGTCGCCGGCCTGATGGTCGGCCGCACCCCGGAGTACCTGGGCAAGAAGATCGGATCGCGGGAGATCAAGTTCGCCTCGCTGTACTTCCTGATCACCCCGGCGCTGGTGCTGGTCGGCACCGCGGCCGCGTTCGCGACCGGCAACAACTCGACGGCGCTCAACGTCGGACCGCACGGGCTGTCCGAGGTGCTCTACGCGTTCACCTCGGCGAGCAACAACAACGGCTCCGCCTTCGCCGGCATCACGGTCAACACGACGTGGTGGGACACCGCGCTCGGGCTGTGCATGCTGCTCGGCCGGTTCCTGCCCATCATCTTCGTGCTCGCGCTGGCCGGCTCGCTGGCCCGCCAGGCACCCACCCCCGCCTCCGAGGGCACCCTGCCGACCCACCGACCGCTGTTCATCGGAATGGTCGTCGGCGTCACGGTGATCCTCGTCGCGCTGACCTTCCTGCCCGCACTCGCTCTCGGCCCGCTGGCCGAAGGACTGTGACCACCATGAGGAACAAGGACATGTCCGTCACGCCAGTGACATCCGGGACCGAAGAACAGCCGACCGCCGGCACTCCGGCCACCCACGGCGACCGGGTCGGCGGGGGCCTGCTCGACCCCAAACAGCTCATCAGGTCGCTGCCGGACGCGCTGCGCAAGCTCGACCCGCGCACCCTGTGGCGCAACCCGGTGATGCTGATCGTCGAGATCGGCGCCGCGTTCACCACCGTCCTGGCGGTGACCGAACCGTCGGTGTTCGCCTGGGCGATCACCGTCTGGCTCTGGCTGACCGTCCTCTTCGCCAACCTGGCCGAGGCGGTCGCCGAGGGCCGGGGCAAGGCGCAGGCCGCCGCCCTGCGCCAGGCGAAGAGGGACACCATCGCGACCCGGCTGATCGGCTGGACGCCCGGCGCCGCGGCGAACACCTACCGTGACGAGGCCGTGCCGGCCCCCGCGCTGAAGCAGGGCGACGTCGTCCTGGTCGAGGCGGGCGGGATCATCCCGGGCGACGGCGACGTGGTCGAGGGCATCGCCAGCGTGGACGAGTCCGCCATCACCGGCGAGTCCGCGCCGGTGATCCGCGAGTCGGGCGGCGACCGCAGCGCGGTCACCGGCGGTACGAAGGTGCTCTCCGACCGGATCGTCGTCAAGATCACCCAGAAGCCGGGGGAGAGCTTCATCGACCGGATGATCGCCCTCGTCGAGGGCGCGAACCGACAGAAGACGCCGAACGAGATCGCGCTGAACATCCTGCTCGCCGCGCTCACCGTCATCTTCCTGCTGGCCGTGGTCACTCTCCAGCCGCTGGCGATCTTCTCCAAGGGGTACCAGGCGGCCGCGCCGGACAGCGGCGCGATCACCGACGCGGGCGTCACCGGCGTCGTCCTGGTGTCGCTGCTGGTCTGCCTGATCCCCACCACGATCGGCGCGCTGCTCTCTGCCATCGGCATCGCTGGCATGGACCGGCTGGTGCAGCGCAACGTCCTGGCGATGAGCGGCCGGGCCGTCGAGGCCGCCGGCGACGTCAACACCCTGCTGCTCGACAAGACCGGCACGATCACCCTGGGCAACCGGCAGGCCGCCGAGTTCCTGCCCGTCGAGGGCGTGACCGCCGAGCAGGTCGCCGACGCGGCCCAGCTGTCCAGCCTCGCCGACGAGACCCCCGAGGGGCGCTCCGTCGTCGTCCTCGCGAAGAACGCCTTCGGGCTGCGGGAGCGCGAGCCCGGCCTGATCCCGCACGCCACGTTCGTGCCGTTCACCGCGCAGACCCGGATGAGCGGGGTGGACCTCACCCCGGACGCCAGCGTCGACGGCGGGGCCACCGGGCCGATGCGCCAGATCCGTAAGGGCGCCGCGACCGCGGTCATGAAGTGGGTCCGGGAGAACGGCGGTCGCCCGACCGAGCAGGTCGGCCAGCTCGTCGACGAGATCAGCGGCATCGGCGGCACCCCGCTGGTGGTCGCCGAGCACCTCGACGGGGAGCCGGCCCGCACCCTGGGCGTCATCCACCTCAAGGACGTCGTCAAGACCGGCATGCGGGAGCGGTTCGACGAGATGCGCCGGATGGGCATCCGGACCGTGATGATCACCGGCGACAACCCGCGTACGGCGAAGGCGATCGCCGACGAGGCCGGCGTGGACGACTTCCTCGCCGAGGCCACCCCGGAGGACAAGCTCGCCCTGATCCGCAAGGAGCAGGAGGGCGGTCGACTGGTCGCGATGACCGGCGACGGCACCAACGACGCCCCCGCCCTAGCCCAGGCCGACGTCGGTGTCGCCATGAACACCGGCACGTCGGCCGCCAAGGAGGCCGGCAACATGGTCGACCTCGACTCCGACCCGACCAAGCTGATCGAGATCGTGGAGATCGGCAAGCAGTTGCTGATCACCCGGGGAGCCTTGACGACCTTCTCCATCGCCAACGACATCGCCAAGTACTTCGCGATCATCCCGGCCATGTTCGCCGGCCTGTACCCGAGCCTGGACACGCTCAACGTTATGCGGCTGGCCAGCCCCGAGTCGGCGATCCTCTCCGCGGTGATCTTCAACGCCCTGGTGATCATCGCGCTCATCCCGCTCGCCCTGCGGGGCGTGCGCTACCGACCCGCCGCCGCGTCGAAGCTGCTCAGCCGCAACCTGCTGGTCTACGGCCTCGGCGGCATCATCGTGCCGTTCATCGGCATCAAGCTCATCGACCTGCTCATCCAGTTCATCCCAGGGATCTCGTGATGCGCCTACCCACCTGGCTCGCCCAACACCTCGCCGCCCTGCGCACGCTGCTCGTCTTCACCGTGCTGCTCGGCCTGGCCTACCCGCTCGCCCTGGTCGCCGTCGGCCGGCTGCCCGGCCTGCACGACAAGGCGGACGGCTCGCTGCTCACCGCTAACGGCAAGACCGTCGGCAGCGCACTGATCGGGCAGTCCTTCACCGACGCCGACGGCAACCCCGTCCCGCGCTACTTCCAGTCCCGCCCGTCCGCCGCCGGCGACGGCTACGACCCGACCTCGACCGCGGCCAGCAACCTCGGCCCGGAGAGCGTCGTCGACACCATCGCGACCGATCCGGCCGAGTCGACCCCGAGCCTGCTCACCCAGGTCTGCGCCCGCAGCAAGGCCGTCGGGGAGCTCGAGGGCGTCGACGGCCGGCGACCGTACTGCACGCCCGACGGGGTCGGGGCCGTGCTCGCGGTGTTCCGCGCCGACGGCCTCACCGGCCGGATCACCCGAGTGGTCAGCGTCAACCAGACCGCCCCGGCCACGCCGTTCGTCGCCTCGTACCAGGGCGTGCCGGTCGAGCTGGCCAAGGCGGGCGAGGACTACGTGGCGGCCGGCGGGGTGATCACCCCGATGCGCGGTGACGCCCCCGCCGACTCGGCGGTGCCGTCCGACGCGGTGACCGCCAGCGGCAGCGGCCTCGACCCGCAGATCTCCCCGCCGTACGCGAAGTTGCAGGTCAACCGGGTCGCGCGCGAGCGGGGCGCGGACCCGGCGGCGGTCCGTCGCCTGATCGACCAGCACACCACCGGACGGTCGCTGGGCTTCATGGGCGAACCGGGCGTGAACGTCCTGGAGCTCAACGTCGCCCTCGACCGGCAGTTCCCGGCTCGCTGATCCACCGCGATGGGCGAGGCCGGACCCGACCGGCCTCGCCCATGCCTCCGGCCCCCACGCCACGACACCGACCCCGGTCGGTGTCGTGGCGGCTCCCGAGCAGGAAGGATGTTCTGCGTGCCACGAGGAGAACTCCGGATCTACCTGGGTGCCGCCCCCGGCGTCGGCAAGACGTACGCGATGCTGGAGGAGGCGCGGCGGCGGGCCGAACGCGGCACCGACGTGGTGGTCGGCCTGGTCGAGACCCACGGCCGCGCGCACACCGACGCGATGATCGGCGACCTGGAGGTCGTGCCGCGGCGTGAGATCACCTACCGCGGCACCGGATTCACCGAGATGGACCTGGACGCCCTGCTGGACCGCCGGCCCGAGGTCGCCGTCGTCGACGAACTGGCCCACACCAACGTCCCCGGCTCCCGGCACGAGAAGCGCTGGCAGGACATCCAGGAGCTCCTCGACGCCGGCATCAGCGTCCTCTCCACCGTCAACGTCCAACACCTGGAATCGGTCAACGACGTCGTCGCCCAGATCACCGGCACCACCCAGCGGGAGACCGTCCCCGACGAGATCGTCCGCGCCGCCGGACAGGTGGAACTGGTCGACATGACGCCGGAGGCGCTGCGCCGCCGGATGGCCCACGGCAACATCTACCGGCCCGACAAGATCGACGCGGCCCTGGGCAACTACTTCCGGGTCGGCAACCTCACCGCGCTGCGTGAGCTGGCGCTGCTCTGGCTCGCCGACAAGGTCGACGAGCAGCTCGACCGGTACCGCGCCCAGCAGGGCATCTCCGCCACCTGGGAAGCCCGCGAGCGGGTCGTCGTCGCGCTCACCGGCGGGCCGGAGGGCGAGACGCTGATAAGGCGTGCGGCCCGGATCGCCGCCCGCAGCAAGGGCGCCGACCTGCTCGCCGTGTACGTCGCCCGCAGCGACGGGCTGGCCGACGCCGACCCCGCCCAACTCGCCCGGCAGCGGATGCTGGTGGAAAGCCTCGGCGGCACCTACCACCAGGTCCTCGGCACCGACGTACCCGTCGCACTGCTCGACTTCGCCCGCGGCGTCAACGCCACCCAGCTCGTGCTCGGCGCCAGCCGGCGCGGCCGCTTCGCGCAACTGCTCTCGCGCGGCGTCGGGATGACCACCACCGCGCTGTCCGGGCCGATCGACGTCCACCTGGTGACCCACCCCCAGGCGGGTCGCGGCCGGCGGACCAGCGGAGTGCCGGCGGCGCTGTCCCGGCGCCGCCGGCTGCTCGGCTTCGCGCTCGCCGGTCTCGGCATGCCGCTGCTCACCCTGCTGCTGCTGGCACTGCCCGATCTCAGCCTCACCAACGACATCCTGCTCTTCCTCACCGGCGTCGTCGGCGTGGCGCTGGTCGGCGGCCTCTGGCCGGCGCTGGTCGCCGCGCTCGGCGGGTCGCTGCTGCTGAACTGGTTCTTCACCCCGCCCTTCCACACGCTGACCATCGCCGAGGCGGACAACCTGCTCGCCCTCGGCGTCTTCGTCGGCGTCGCCGTCGCGGTCAGCTGGGTCGTCGACGTCGCCGCGCGCCGGACCCGGGAGGCCGCGCGCGCCTCCGCCGACGCGCAGACCCTGGCCACCGTCGCCGGCGGCGTGCTGCGCGGCGAACGTCCGCTGCCGGCCCTGCTCGACCGGCTCCGGGAAACCTTCGGACTGCGCGCGGTCAGCGTCCTGGAACTCGCCGCCGACGCCGAGGGACGACCCGACCGCGCCCGCGACGAGGGCGCCTGGCGGTTGGTGGCCAGCGTCGGTGACCGGCCGGCGTGCAGCCCGAGTGCGGGGGAGACCGCGGTACCGGTGGACGACCGGCTCACCGTGGTGCTCAGCGGCCGGCGGCTGGAGGCCGCCGACCGGCGCATCGTCGAGGCCTTCGCCGCCCAGGCCGCCGTCGCCCTCAGGCAGGAGCGCCTCGCCGAGGAAGCCGCCACCGCCCGGCCGCTCGCCGAGGCCGACCGGATGCGCACCGCGCTGCTCGCCGCGGTCAGCCACGACCTGCGTACGCCCCTGGCATCGGCGAAGGCCGCGGTGAGCAGCCTGCGCAGCCCCGACATCGAGTTCGACGCCGACGACCGTGAGGAACTGCTGGCCACCGCCGACGAGTCCCTCGACCGGCTCGGCCGGCTGGTGGCGAACCTGCTCGACATGAGTCGCCTGCAGGCCGGCGCGCTGGGCGTCACCCGCGCCGCGATCGGACTGGAGGACGCCGTACCCCGGGCCCTGGACGAACTCGGCCCGGCCGCGGCCGACGTCAGCACCGACATCCCCGCCGACCTGCCCGCCGCCACCGCCGATCCGGGCCTGCTGGAACGGGTGCTGGTCAACCTCGTCGCGAACGCGCTGCGCTTCAGCCCGCCCGGGCAACCGCCCACGGTCACCGCCAGCGCGCACGCCGGGCAGGTCGAGCTGCGGGTCATCGACACCGGGCCCGGGATCCCCGAAGACCAGTGGGAGCACGTCTTCCTGCCGTTCCAGCGCTTCGGTGACCGGGACAACCAGACCGGCGTCGGCCTCGGTCTCGCCCTGTCCCGCGGTCTCGCGGAGGCGATGGGTGGCAGCATCACCCCGGAAACCACGCCGGGTGGTGGCCTCACCATGGTCCTGCGGCTGCCGGCGGCCACCGACACCGCGACGGAAGGACCGCAGGAATGACCCGCATCCTCGTCGTCGACGACGAACCGCAGATCCTGCGCGCCCTGCGGATCAATCTGCGCGCCCGCGGCTACGACGTCCAGGTCGCCGAGACCGGCACCGCGGCGCTCAAGGCCGCCGCCTCGCATCCGCCGGACCTCGTGGTGCTCGACCTCGGGCTGCCCGACCTCGACGGCGTCGACGTCATCCGCGGCCTGCGCGGCTGGACCACCGTGCCGATCATCGTGCTCTCCGGCCGGGCCGGCAGCGAGGACAAGGTCGCCGCGCTGGACGCCGGGGCCGACGACTACGTCACCAAGCCCTTCGGCGTCGACGAACTCCTCGCCCGTGTCCGGGCGGTGACCCGCCGCCTCACCGCCACGCCGGCCGACGCCGCCTCCGTGGTCGCTCCACGGGTCGGTCGCCACACGATCAACCTCGCCGACCGGACCGTCACCCGCGACGACGGTGCCGAGGTCAAGCTCACCCCCACCCAGTGGGCGATGCTGGAGAAGCTGCTGCGCCACCCGGGCAAGCTCATCAGCCAGCGCCAGCTGCTGCACGACGTGTGGGGCCCGGAGTACCAGCAGGAGACCAACTACCTGCGCCAGTACATGGCCCAACTGCGGCGCAAGCTCGAGGACGACCCCGCCCGCCCCCGCCACCTCATCACCGAACCGGGCATGGGCTACCGGTACCGACCCTGACCGCCAGGAAGCATGCAGGTCTCGCTGGATGGCTTTCGTCGCGGGACCGGGCGGGGAACTCGACTGGATGTGGGCGGCGTTCGACACCCACCTGATGGGGCGCGTCAACTTCCAGGGACAGGCGGCACAACGGCCACATTCGACGGGCGAGATCGCGACGCCGATGAACGACGCCAGCACGATCGCATTTTCTGGTTCGCTGGACCGCGTGGGTTGGCGGAACGCGCGGCTGGCCACCGCTGATCCCGCCACCGAGATCGCATGGCTCAAGCAGCAGCCAGGGCGGACATCGCTGTCTCCGGCAGAGTGAGGTTTGCGCGGTCGCTGGTGCGCCAGGGCCTCATCGACGAGTACGACCTCATCGTCCATCCGGTCGCGCTCGGTACCGGTCTGCGGCTGTTCGAGTTCCCCACCCCACTCGCCATCGACACCGACCAGATGATCAGTCGCTTGTCGCGGGTGGAGTGCGTCGAGTAGATTTTCCGGCACGCCGTCGAGCTGGGAGGAGGTCAGAACAATGTCCGATGTTCTGCGCCCCCTCCGCGCCCCGGCGTCCACGCGGATCTGACCCCGGGGCGCTCGCTTTCCGGAGGATCAACCTATGACCGATCTGGTCATCCGTCCGCTCGTCGCGGGCGAGGAAAATCTGTTCGAGTCCATGCCCGATCCGCTGCCCCAACTGCGCCAGGTCGGTTACGCCGACGGGATCGCCGGCGGCGGTTACCGGGCCGAGAACACCTGGGTCGCCCTCCGAGCCGGCCGCGTGGTCGGCCGGGCGGCCTGGGTCCTGCCGCCGGGCGCCGTCGGCGCCCCCTGGCTGGAACGGTTCGACCTGGACGCCGAGCCGGAGGTGGGCGCCGCGCTGCTGCGCGCCGCCCACGAGGCGCTCGGCGGCCCCCGGTTGTACTACGCGGCCATGCCGGCGCACTGGCGGCGCCGGCCGGAGGTGCTGGCCGTGATGAAGGCGCCGATGGCGGCGGCCCGGCTCTCCGGGCTGGTCGAGCGCGGGGAGCGGCTGAGATGCTCCTGGACGGGCACGCCGCTGCCGGCGGCCTCCGGCCGGTTCACCTTCCGCCCGGCGGCCGACGCGGCGGAGATCAACGCCATGGTCGCCCGGATCGCCGAGCCGGAGGTGCTGACCGGCATGGAGGTGGCGCGGGCGGTCGGCGGGGTGGACCTGGCAACCGACCCGCTGGCCTGGCTGACCGGCCCGGCCGGGGACTGGCGCGTCGCGTTGGACGCCGGGGAGCCGGTGGGCCTGGTCGGAACCGCCGGGCAGGCCTGCTACCCGCTCATCGCCTACCTCGGCCTGCTCGACGAGGCCGTCCGGGGTGAACTGCTAGCAGAGGCGGTCCGGGTGCTGGCCGCCGGCGGCGCCCGGGAGGTGGTCGCCGACGTGGACGCCCACCGGGTAGCGGTGGTGGCGGAACTGGAACGGACCGGGTTCCGGCAGTTGCGGTCCCGGGTCGTCTTCGAACCCGCCGCCAGTCCGCCGTCCGGCTCGGCCCTCACGCCCGGCTCGGCGCTCGCTGCCGGGTCCGTGGCCAACCGGGCCCACCCTTGCTCCGGCCCCAATCGCTGATCGGACATGCCGCCGCCCGGTCGCACATGCGGCGACCGGGCGGCGGAACCGTAAAAGGATCAGGCGTTGTGGGCGGAGCGGCTGCCGGCCTTGGCCAGGCCCCGGCTGACCAGGTATCCGGTGCCGGCGGTTCAGGCGTGGTCGTCGGAGAGCTGGCTGCGCAGCTTGGCCAGCGCTCGGGTGATGAGCCGGGAGACGTGCATCTGCGAGACGCCGATCTGGTCGGCGATCTGGGCCTGGGTGAGGTCGCCGTGGAAGCGCATGCTGAGGATCCTGCGCTCGCGTTCCGGCAGCGTGGCGAGTGCCGGGCCGAGGGCGACGCGGATCTCCACCAGGTCGAGGTCGTGATCGACGGCGCCGAGGGTGTCGCCGAGTTCCATGTTGCCGTCAGCGCCGGTCGGGGTCGACAGCGAGGTGGCCCGGTAGGCGCGGGCTCCTTCCAGTCCTTCCAGGACCGCCTCCTCCGACACGTCGAGGTAGGTCGCGATGTCGGCCACGGTCGGCGATCGGCCCAACGTGTGGCTGAGGGTGCTGTTCGCCTCGCTGATCGACAGGCGGAGTTCCTGCAGGCGGCGGGGCACCCGGATGGCCCAGGTGCGGTCGCGGAAATACCGTTTGATCTCGCCGATGATGGTCGGGATGGCGTACCCGGTGAAGTCGACGCCCCGGGTGGGGTCGAAGTGGTCGACGGCCTTGATGAGCCCGACCGCGGCGATCTGGGCCAGGTCCTCGTCGGGTGCGCCGCGTCCCGAGTAGCGGCGCGCCAGGTGGCGGGCGAGCGGCAACCACGCCTCGATGGTGCGTTCCCGCAGCGCCGGCCGGCGGGGGTCGTCTGCGGGGGCTGCGGCCATCGCGGCCAGGAGGCCGTTCGCGCTGTCGGCGCTCTGCGCGCTGGTCCGCTGGCCGAAGCGCGTGCTGGTCGTCGGTTCGAAGGTGGTGACCATGGGATGGTCCTTCCCGCACGTGCCCGTCGATCGGGTCGACCGGAAGATCTCCGAACCGGCTGCCGCCGGGAGCGCACGTACGGGCAGGTGCGCTGTCGCAAAGGCCACGACCACGGGCCTTGCCACCGCGTCATGTCGTTCAGTTGATGGTGCGAACGTTACCCGAAAGATTGAATGATTACTAGCCGAAAGTATGAACCGGCGCAGCATGGGGCCGAGCTGGTCGGCGATGGCGGGTTATCCCCCAATCCGCCCTGACGCGCTCCTGCGATCGCTGACACTAAGGGTGGCGCGGCGCGAGTCAGCCGACAGTTGGCCGGTCAGGAAGGAGTGCACCCGTGATGTCGGGACCGATGAGTCGACGGATCAAGGGCCTGCTCAGCAGCTCCCAGGGGCGTGACCTGATGCAGGGTGGCCGCCGCCATGCGGCCAAACCCGACACCCGGCACAAGCTTCAACAGCTCATGGCCGGCGTGGCCGGCTGGTCGAGCCGGCGCCGTTGAGACAGCCGATGGAGAAGGACAGGCGGGAGCAATCATCGTGAGCGACACCAGCCTGGGCGTCGACCGCCATCGCGGCAGCGACTACGCCGATCTGTCCCGGCAGGTCCGCGCAGCGGGTCTGCTCGAGCGGCGGCGGGGCTACTACGCGGTGCGGATCGGCCTCGTCGTCGGTTCCTTCGCCGGACTGTGGGCCCTGTTCGTCCGGTTGGGTGAATCGTGGTGGCAGCTCGGCGTCGCGGTGGCCCTCGCGGTGGTCTTCGCGCAGGCCGGGTTCATCGGTCACGACGCCGGGCACCGGCAGATAGCCCGCTCGCGCCGGGCGAACGACCTGATCGGCATCGTGCACGGCAACCTCCTGACCGGGTTCAGCTACGGCTGGTGGGTCGACAAGCACAACCGGCACCACGCCCACCCGAACACCGAAGGCAAGGACCCCGACATCACCGTGGCGCCCCTGTCCTTCACCACCGGCCAGGCCCGGCGACGGCGCGGCCTCGGCGCACTGATGGTCCGCTACCAGGCGTACCTGTTCTTCCCGTTGCTCCTGCTGGAAGGCCTGCACCTGCACGTCAACAGCGTGCGAACCGTCTTCGGCCCGCGTCGCATCGCGCGTCGACCCGCCGAAGCCGGACTGCTGGCCCTGCACCTGGGCGGCTACCTCGCCGCTGTGTTCCTGGTCCTGAGGCCGCCGCAGGCGGTCGCGTTCATCCTCGTCAACCAGGGTGTCCTCGGCCTCTACCTCGGCTGCTCCTTCGCCCCGAACCACAAGGGCATGCCGATCCTCGGTGCCGACGACAACGTCGACTATCTGCGGCGGCAGGTCCTCACCTCCCGCAACGTCCGTGGCGGGCTGTTCCTCGACATCGTGCTCGGTGGTCTGAACTATCAGATCGAACATCACCTGTTTCCGAGCATGCCGTCTCCCAAGCTGCGCCATGCCCGGCCATTGATTCGGCGATTCTGCGCCGAGCACGACATCGACTACCACGAAACCACCCTGGGTCGCTCCTGGGCGGAGGCGCTGCGCCACCTGAACGACATCGGCTCCCGTGAACCGCGGACGGACGATGCGATGCGCTGAGCCGCTCTGCCGCGTCGAAGAAGGCGCCCGGGGCGCCCCTCCACGGGGCGAGCCGGTTGCGTGCCGCCGTCGGGCGGTGTCGTCTCCAGTGGCGGGCGACCCGCTGGATCAGTCGCGCCGCTCCGGTTCGTCGCCCGCGGTTCCCGTCGGCCGCTGCGATGGGCGCGCCGGGTCCGCCGCGAACGGATGGCGTAGCCGCCGCATCGCCTCCTCGCTGCCGTCGAAAGTCACGCCCGGGTCGTCGATCCCGTCGGCGGCCGGCGTGGCGAGAAACAACGCTGGTCGATCATTGCCGTTCGATGTCATGCAGCAGTCCCATTTTCGGCAGATGAGTGCATCGGGTCGCGGGCAGTTCTTGCCGCGCAATCTCATAACAGGCCGGCGCTCGCACTGGCGCCCGATGGCGGTGTCTCGATCGCGGGCGACCGCCCGGCGACACCTACACACCGCACCATACCCGGCGCGGCCGTCCGTCATGCGCCGCCGCTGCTGACCGCCCCCGATGCGCACTCCCACCGCGCACGCCTGTCCCATCGCAAGCACACTCCGTGACCGGCTCCGTCCGGCGCCGCACCGCTGGCGCGGGCGTCGATCTGCGAGCGTCGCCTGCGCGTAGGATGGTGGCGTGACAATGGTGACGACCAGGCAGTGCCGAGTGGCGGTGACCCGCACGCCGGCGGTGCATGCCGCACCGGGCGCGCCGTGGGCGCGCTTGAACCACCCGCAGTGATCAGCCCGACCGGCGTCACCACCGAACACACGCCCACGCGTCCCGCGGCATCCGAGAACACCGCGTCGGCGCTGCCCGCGCAGATCCTCGATCCGGCCCGGCTGGTGGCGGTGCGGCGTACCGGGTTGCTGGACACCGGGCCGGAGGAGCCGTTCGACCGGTTGTCCCGGCTCGCCGCGACCCTGCTGGACACCCCGTTCGCGTTCGTCACGATCGTCGATGACACCCGCTCGTTCTGGAAGAGCTGCATCGGGGTCGACTCCACCGATCCCGCCGAGCGGCAGAACACCGTCGAGCAGTCGTTCTGCCAGTACGTCATCGGCACCGACCGGGAATTGATCGTCAGCGACGCCCGCACCGACCCGCGTACCCACGACAACCCGTCGATCGAGCTGATGGGAGTCGCCGCGTGGGCCGGCTTCCCCGTGCGCTCCCCGGAGGGTCTGGTGCTGGGGACCTTCTGCGTCGTCGACACCGAACCCCGCGACTGGACGGCACGGGACGTCGAGGTGTTGGAAACGTTGTCCCACGCAGCGGCCGGTGAGGTCGCGCTGCGCGTGGCCCTCGAGGACGCCGAGGCCGTGGCCCGCCGCGCCGAGGCGGCCGCGGTGCAGGCCGCCACCCTGGCCACCACGTTGCAGGAGAGCCTGCTGCCAGCGACGCTGCCGCTGATCCCGGGATTGGAGGCCGCCGCCCGGTACCGGCGTGGCGCCGGCGGCGACGAGGTGCTCGGCGACTTCTACGACGTCTTCCCCTCCACCCGTGGCAGCTGGGCGGCCGTCGTCGGCGACGTCTCCGGCAAGGGCCCGAAGGCCGCCAAGACCACCGCCCTGGCCCGGTACACGCTGCGGGCCGCCGCCGCCCGGTGTGCCACCCCGAGCGCCAACCTCACCACCCTCAACGCCGCACTGCGGGAGTGGTACACCGACGACAGCCAGTACCTCACCGCCATCTACGCCACTCTGCGCTCCCACCGCGACGGCATCACCGTCCGGGTCAGCTGCGGCGGCCACGACCCGGCGCTGATCCGCCGCGCCGACGGCACCGTGGAGACCCTCGGCCGGCACGGCCTCATCCTCGGCTGGCTGCCCGACCCCCCGCTGCGGGACCAACGCACCCTGCTGCGCCGCGGCGACAGCCTGCTCATGTACACCGACGGCGTCACCGAAGCCCGACGCCCGCCGGACCGCGCGATGTTCGGCATCGAACGGCTGCGGCAGGCGGTCGCCGCCGCACCGGATGCCAGAGCGGCGCAGCTCGCCGCTACCGTCGAAGCCGCCGTGCTCGACTTCAGCGCCGGCCACGTCAGCGACGACACCGCGATCCTGGTCCTGCACGTGCCAGCTGGCCACACATCGCCGTCTCCAGCTGGGTGAGAGCCATCAGCGACCGGCGGAAATCTGCTTCGCGGGTCGCTCATCTTGACCTTTACGCCGTGGTGGCAACTGCCGCAGGGCCGGCTGAAGCGGGTCCGGTGGTGCCGGCCGTGACGGTCAGTCCCGGCGCCGCCGCGACCACCACGGCCGCGCCGACCCGGTAGGTGGGGCCGGCTTCCTGGGCCCTTGCCCGCGTCCGTAGCTCTTCCTGGCACCTCTCTGGCTTGCCGCTGAGCCTACGAACGACCAGCCAGGAAATCTATGCCCAAACAACTAGACATCCTCGGTCGCGCGGGATAACCTACTTCAAGTTGAGAGCAGAGAGCTACAAAGACGCGGACGGACCGCCCGGCCGTGAGGTCACGACGGGCGCGGGAACGGGAGAAGGTTTCCACCGTTCCCAACGAACGGAATGAGAAGCACGCCAGCCCCGAAGTGATTCGCGACGGGGCACCGCAGGTGGGGCCAAGGCATCGCAGGGGCTCCAGCTGATGTTCGCCGCACGTGTGCGGGGCCATGAAGTCGCGTGGGCTCCGACACCGGTGGACCGCACGTCAGCAAGGGAAAGAGAACGAAGAGGAAAGGGAGGGCCATACGCCGTTGGATCGCCCGCCGTCAGCCGTCAATCCAGGCTGGGCGGACACCGCAGTTTCCATCGAACGAGAGGTGGTCTCCGGTCACGCATATGCGATCCTCGCACCCGAAGCCTTCACATCTGGCCGGTGCGGATACGACAAGCCGACGCTCCTGTCGGCAGATGGTGTTCTGACCCGTAACCCTGGGCCCCGGCGCGCAAGCGCCGGGGCCCTCGACGTGGAGGTGACATGGGGCAACACTCCGACGACATGTTCGGCGACGAGGACTACCCCGCCTACACCATCGGCCAGGCCGCGGAGATGCTCGGCACCTCGCAGGACTTCCTGCGCCGACTGGACGAGGCGAAACTGATCGACCCGCACCGCTCCACCGGCGGGCACCGCCGCTACTCCCGCTACCAGCTGCGCCTGGCCGCCCGAGCCCGGGAGATGGTCGACCAGGGCACCGCCCTGGAGGCCGCCTGCCGGATCATCATCCTCGAAGACCAGCTCGAAGAGGCCCTTCGACAGAACGAAAAGCAGCAGCATGGGACGCAGCAACACGACTGACCGCCCCGCCCTCGAGTGAGGTCGTCGGCGTACCGCTGGTGTCGGTGGATCGGCGGCCGGTCAGAGCGGGCCCATCGTCCCCGCCTCGTCCGTGGCGTCCGTACTCGTGGATAGGTGCCGGAGCGCTCGTCCTGCTCGCTCGCCGCGAAGGGGCGCGGCCGGACGGCCGCACCCCCTACTTCGCTGCCTGCTTCGGCGGCTGACCGATCAGACAGGCGACGGCCCGCTGGACAGCCCTGCACCGAGCCGATTGGTGGGGCGGGTCTGGATCCTAAGGTGGCGGGGTCGGCCGGTGGGGCCGGAATTGATGTCGAGCGGTGATTTCCGGCGTTCCTCCGTACCGCAAGGGGGCACTGCCTCCTACGGTGACTTCCGGCACGCCCGCGAGTGGACGTTGCCGGGGGCCGACCCGGTAGCGCGATTCAGGCGTTACAGGGGGTTGTCTCGATGCACGTTCGGAGCCGCGCAGTCGCGGGTCTGGTTGCCGGGGCTGTGGTGTTGATCGGCCTACCGGCGGCTGCGGGCACGGTGGCGAACAAATCCGCCATCAATGTCGCGAGCACTACCACTCGCACGGTCGTGAACGCAGTCGACGGCGAGGCTGTGCGCACCGCCGCCCGAACGGTCGCGATCGCGGCCCAACCGGTGCCGGGGCACACCAAGCTGGTGCCGAGCACGCCGCGCACCGACGTGCCGAGGATCACCAACGGCGAGATCACGGACATCGCGCTGGTCGGAAACCGGGTCTTCATCGCCGGTTCCTTCACGTCGATCGCCAACGTCGGCGCGACGCCGCTCGCGCAGCGGTCGCTGGCGTCGTACAACATCGACACGGGCAGGATCGACACGGGCTTCCGGCCGACGTTCGACGGATCCGTCGAGGCCGTCGAGGCCTCGCCGGACGGTTCGTCGCTCTATGTCGCGGGTTCGTTCAACACGGTGGGCGGTGTCGCGAAGCGCAAGATCGTACGGCTCAACCCGGTCAGCGGTGCTCCGATCGCAGCGTTCACCGCAACCGCGGACGCACGCGCAACCGCTCTGGCCGTGAGCAACACCGCGGTGTACGTGGGTGGCCAGTTCTCGAAGGTGAACGGCGTGAGTCGCAGCGGCCTGGTCGCGCTCAACCCGACCACTGGCGCGGTGGACAGCGGATTCAACCTGCCGCTGACCGGCGGCATCGGCGTCGGCGGCATGCTCACCGTGCAGCAGCTCAAGCTGACGCACGACGACAGCAAGCTGCTCGTCGTCCACACTGGTCGCCAGATCGCCGGCCAGGACCGCTACGGCGTCGGTCTCATCAACACCGCCACCAAGGCCCTCCTGCCGTGGCGCACCCGCCTGTGGGAGGACAACCTCTCCTTCGTCGGCGGCATCCAACGGATCTTCGCCGGTGACATCGCGCCGAACGACTCCTACTTCGTCGTCACCAGCGGCTCGGGCGGCGACCGCCCGCCGATCAACGACACGGCGATCGCCTTCCCGGTGACCGGCAACGACAACGTCGAGCCGATCTGGGTGTCACGTCACTTCGACAGCGTCTACTCGGTCGCCATCACCGAAACGGCCGTGTACGTCGGCGGCCACTTCAGTTGGCACGAATCGCCGACCTCCAACGTCCCGTGGCCGGGCCTGGACAACGTCGGGTACGGCACGGGCCAGGGCCTGAGCGGTTACGGCCTCGGCGACCAGGTGGTCCGCCGTGACCACCTCGGCGCGCTCGATCCGAAGACCGGCACGGCGCTCGAGTGGAACCCGGGCTCCAACTCGTACGAGGGCGAGAAGGCCATGCTGGCCACCTCGCGAGGTCTCTTCGTCGGTGGCGACGGCAACACCAAGGGCGGCAAGACGGTCGGGCGGGTCGGGTTCTTCGACCTCACCCGGGCGCCGGCGTCCTCGCCGGTCGACACGACGATCGTCACGCCCATCGAGGGAGCGGTCAAACCCGCCAACGCATCGTTCGTGCTCGACGGTAAGGCGACCGCCCCGGCCGGCGTCACCCGAGTCCAGGTCGAGATCCAGAACCGGAACTCCAAGCAGTACCTGCAGGACGACCTCGCGACGTGGGGGGCCGCCAACAGCATCAACGCCACAGTCGCAGCGGTGAACACTCCCTCGACCTCGTGGTCCCTCTCGGTGTCGCTGCCCTCGGGCGAATACCAGGTCCAGGCGAAGACGTTCGGGCGCGACGGCGCGAGCGATGCCACTAAGGCCGTCAAGAAGATCGAGACCTTCCGGTTCGACGACCTGCCGCCCGCGACGAGGATCACCGCGCCGACCGCCGGCCTGCTCACCACCAAGAGCTTCATCGCCACCGGCACCGCCAGCGACGACAAGGGCGTCAGCGCGATGACGTACTCGTTCCGCACCCCGGACAACCGGTACCTCCAGGACGACGGGACCGCCGCTCCGGTCTACAACACGTTCCGTGGCGAGCCGGACGTCATCGGCGCGGTGTCGACCACCTGGCAGGTCGAGGTGACCCTCCCCATCGAGGGCGACTGGAAGATGACCGCCACCGCCATCGACACCGCCGGTCAGAGTGACCTGCGCGGCGACACCCGGGACTGGATCATCTCGGCGACGGGTGTCCCGCCGACGGTGGCCATCAGCAGCCCCGCGCCGATGACACCGCCCACCGCCGCCGCACCGATCACCGTCGCACCCGGCGGCGCGATCACGTTCTCCGGGACCGCCAGCGACGATGTCGCCCTGAAGTCGGTGGAGATCTATCTGCGCAACAACACCACGCGCGAGGCGCTGGCCGCCGACGGCACGTGGGGCGCCGACTCGATCGCGGCCTACTACCGGATCTCACCGACGAACCTCAACGCCGCGTCGTACAACTGGTCCTACACCACCGTGCCGCTCACGCCCGGCGTCTACGACTTCCGGGTACGGGCCACCGACAACCTGGGCCTGACGACGGCGAGCGCCAACCTGGGCCGGCTCACCGTCACCGCCCAGGTGCCCGGTGACGCGTTCCCGAACGGTCTGTTGGGCTTCACCGGTGTCGACCAGAACGTCGAGCAACTGCACCTCGACCTGGCCGGTACGGCGACCGACGACAAGGGCGTGCAGGGCGTGCGGGTGGCGCTGCGCGACCTGGACACCGGCCGGTACGTGCAGCCGAACGGCACCATGGCGGCGAGCTTCGCCACGGTGAACGCCACGCTCGCCTCGCCCGGTGCGACGAGCACCACGTTCACCTTGCCGATCGACCTGCCGACCAAGGGTGAGTACAGCGTCGAGGCGTGGGCCGTCGACACGGCGGGCCAGCAGGACGGTTCGACCTCCGGCGCCACCGCTCGATACCTCGTGTATCCGGGCGACCTCGATCCACGGCTGGAACCGAGCCTCACCCCGCAGGACGGCCAAGTCTACACCGACTCGAGGATCGTGGTCACCGGACGAGCCGTGGACGACGTCGGGATGCTTCGAGTGGAGATCCAGATCGTCAACAGCGCGGGTCAGGGGATGAACTCCTCCGGTGCCTTCGGCTCGCCGACCGTCTGGATCCCGGCCTTCCTCACCAGCCAGGGTTCGCCGGGGTCGAACTTCGCATACACGTCGCCGGTGATCCCGGCGGGTGCCTACACCGTTTCGATCAGAGCGGTCGACAACTACGGGCAGCTGCAACAGCCGCCGAAGACCATCTCAACGACCGTCAACTGAGCGTCGAGGGGCGGTGGCCGGGCCACTCTGGCCTGGCCGCCGCCCCGAACCGTCACCGGGGGATCAGATACGGACGCAGGAGCTGTTCCGGCCATCTGCTCTGCGCTGAGGAACTCCATGATTGCCTCGCCGGCGGCGAGGTGCGCCGTCGATCCCGGCCGCCCGCTCAGCTCGATGCGGCCGCGGCGATGCCGGCCAGGGCGACCACCGCGCAGGTGGTCCAGGTCGCGATCCGTCGGCGTCGCCGCGCGACCACCTTGGCCCGCACGCCACGCAGCCGCGCAGAGCGGCGCCGAGTGGGCCCTCGGCGCCCGTTGTCCGAAAAAATCAGGCCGCGCGACATAGAGGCCGCGCAAATAGGTGGTGGTTCATGGGCGTCGTGTGGGTCGGGTGTCCCACCGGTAGCGGCTCCATGCCTGCCGGATCAGGCTACGTAGGGTGATGATGGCATCGGCGAGGTCGAAGAAGGC
>NZ_JAPFQV010000016.1:0-92916 GCF_033804685.1 Micromonospora sp. RTP1Z1 | reverse complement strand
CGGTGACCTTGCGCTTCTTGGCTGTCATGCTGGAACCGTCGTCCCTTTCGCTTGCACCGAACAGGGTCGGCACGCACCGCTGGGACGGGCGGACAGGACAGTGGCGGGGCCTCTTGCACAGGCTCCTGACTTGTCTACTGGGGGCAGGCGCTTGGGTCTGCAGCCCGTAGCGTCAGGGCGCCGGTCGGCGCAGGTTCGCAGGCTCCTTGCCACCTAACTGGGTTGGCTCACTGATAGCGTGCCGAGCCGGCCGGCGCCCGGCCGTGGCGTGGCTCGACAGAGGCATGCGATCGATCTTCAAGTCAGGGTGCCCACCACGGCGAACCTCCATCACCCCATTGCCGTGGAGACCGCCCCGTGATCACGATCGGAATCGATCCGCACAAGTCCTCTCTCACCGCCGTCGCCGTCGACGCCACCGGCCAACAGTTGGCCGCCCGACGCTTCACCGTCAACGCCGGCACCTTCGGCCAGCTGACCAAATGGACGGATCGGTGGCCCCAACGGCGCTTCGCCGTCGAAGGCGCCAACGGCCTCGGCCGCGGCATCGCCCAACAACTGGCCGCCGCCGGCGAGACCGTTCTCGACGTGCCCGCCACCCTCGCCGCCCGAGCACGACTGCTGGATACGGGCGGCGGCCGCAAGACCGACGCCGCCGACGCAGTCAGCGTCGCCCACGTCGCCCTGCGCCACCGGCGTCTGCGTCAGGTCACGGCGGAGGACCAGAGCAGCATCCTGCGGTTGTTGGCCGAACGCCGCGACGACCTGGCCCACGAACGCACCCGCATCCTCAACCGGCTTCACGGGCTGCTGCGCGACCTCATCCCCGGCGGCGCTCCCGTCGGGTTGTCCGCGGACAAGGCCGCCGTCCTGCTCCGGACAACCCGGCCGCAGACCGCCACCGCCGCGTGCCGCCGCGACCTGGCACGCGACCTCCTGGCTGACCTTCGCCGCGTCGACCGTCAGCTCAAGGCCAACGAGGTGGCGCAGCGCGACGCGGTCGCCGCGACCGGCAGCACCCTGTCCGAGGTCCACGGCATCGCGGTCGTCCTGTCCGCGAAGATCCTCGGCCACGTCGGTGACGTCACCCGATTCCCCACCGCCGATCACTTCGCCAGCTACACCGGCACATCGCCGCTGGACGCCTCCAGCGGCAACCGCAACCGGCACCGGCTCAACACCGGCGGCAACCGCCAACTCAACTCCGCGCTGCACACCATCGCCGTCTGCCAGGCCCGCGACCCTGGCCCGGGACGCGTCTACTACCTGCGCAAAATCAGCGAGGGCAAGACCCCCGCCGAAGCGCGCCGCGCCCTGAAACGACGCCTCGCGAACGTCATCTACCGCCACATCCAGAAAGATCAGAAACGCCGATTCGCCATGACGACTTGACACACAGAGGCGCTATAAGGTCACGACGCCCCTGCCAGTGACGTGCAGGAACGGGGCCACCCGGAACCGGTCGACGGATCCTCAGCAGGACAACATCGTCGGTCAGGCGGTGAGTCAGACCAGACCGGGTGACCCCACCCCTACATCCTCACTGTCAGGCGGCGGCGAGGCGGGCGCGGAGGGCGTCGGCGGCGGGGCGTTCGCTGCGCTGCTCGGTGGCGTACGCCAGGCGTACCGCCTCGTCGGCGCTGGCCAGCGCCTCGACCGGGTGACCGCAGGCGGCCAGCGCCTCGGCCAGCACCATTGCGGCGATGACCTGGCTGCGGACGTCCTCCGCAGGGGCGACCACCGCCCGTTGCGCCCAGTCCAGCGCCTGCTCCCGCTGGCCGTGGGCGAGCAGCGCGGAGGCGTACCGGGCCATCGTCTGGCGGCGGGAGAAGAGCAGCGACGGGCTGTTCGCGGCGGTGGTGGCGACCGGGGCGAGCAGCCCCACCGCGGTGGCCGGATCACCGGCGGCCAGCCGGGCCACCGCGAGCAGCACCCGGGGCGCCACCTGCGCGGGCGCCTGCGGGTTGTGCGGCTCGACCGTGGTCAGCACCGACCGGGCAGCCCGCTCGGCGGTCTCCCAGTCGCCCATGTCCAGCGCCACGAAGCCGCGCAGCGTGCCGGCCATCCCGGTGAGCAGCGGGTGCGAGGTCCGTTCGGCGTATTCGAGGGCGTCGCCGAGCAGGTCGGCCGCATGCTCCGGTTCGCCCAACCCGCGCGCCACCACCCCCCGGACGACCAGGGCGAAGCCCTGCCCCCAGTCGTCGGAGACCTCGGCGAACTCCCGGTACGCCTGCCGCGCCGCCCGGTCCGCCTCGGCCAGCTCACCAAGCTCGGCGGTGGCGTACGCCTCGACGGCGCGCAGCGTGCCGACCGCCCACGCCTCACCGACCCGCTCCCCGAACGGGAGGAAGACCCGCGCCATCCGGCAGGCCTCCTTCAGCCGCCCGGCGAGGAGCCGGGCGAACGCGGTGGTGCCCCGCAGCCAGGCCCGCCCGTACGGGTCCTTCAGCTCGGCGAAGAGCCGGGCGGCCCGGCCGAGCACCGCGTCGGTGCCGGCGAAGTCGCCCCGGGTGGTGGTCACCCAGGCCAGGTTCTGCAGCGACCAGGCCTGCCCGCGCGGATCCTTGGCGGAGAGGCTGACCTGGTAGGACGCGGCGAGCCGGCTGCTCGCCTGGCTCAGCCGGCCGGCGATGAAGTCGGCCATCCCGAGCCTGCGCATCGCCGAGGCGCGCTGCGTGGGCAACTCGCCCGCGGTGGCCACCTGCAGCGCCTCCTGCCAGCAGCTGACCGCCCGGTCCTGGTCGCCGAGGGTCTGGTGGGCCTGCCCGGCGAGCAGCAGCGCGCTGGTCCGGGTCGCCGCGTCCCCGGCGTTGGCGGCGATCTTCTCGGCGTAGGCGAGCGCGTCGGCCGGGCGGCCGATCTGGAGCAGTGCCCGGGCGTGCACCACCCGGTCGGCCAGCGGTACGCCGTCCCGGGCCAGCTCGGCGGCGCGTTCGGCGTACTCGATGGCGAGGGCCGGCTCACCGGCCTGCAGCGACCGGCGGGCGGCCCGGCCCAGCGCGGCCACGCCGAGCGGGACGACCGCGCGGGCCGGCGCGTCCGGACGGAGCTTCACCGCGTCGGCGAGCGCGGCGGCCCGCTCGACGTGCTCGGCGACGAAGTCGTCCCGGGCGGCCTCGGTGAAGCCGCTCGGCGGCGTGACACCGTCGGTGGTTGCGGGGACGGCCCAGTGGACCAGCGCGGCGTGCCGCTCGGCCAGCTCCGCCTTGCTCACCCCGGCGTACGCGGCCTCCCGCATCAGCGGCGTCGCGAACGCGTAGCCGGTGCGGATGCGGTGCAGCATGCGGCGTTGCAGCAGCTCCTCCACGGCCCGGTCCCGCTCGACCGCGACCACCGCCGCCGGCCGGCCGTCCCGCCCGGCGCGCTGCTCGCGGAGCGCATCCAGGGCGGCGGCCGGCACGGTGTCGCCGACCACCGCCGCGTCCCGCAGCACCGAGCGGGCGTCCGCCGGCAGGGCGTCGATGCGCGCCGCGAGCACCGCGGCCAGGTCCCGGGAGAGCAGTCGGCTGCCCAGCGAACCGGGGGCCAGCCGCCAGCCGGCGTCCGCGCCCGCGGTCAGGGCGCCGCGCTCGCGGAGCAGGGTGACCAGCTCGGCCAGATAGAACGGGTTGCCCTGGGCGGTGGCGAGCAGCCGGTCCGCGTCGGTCGGCGGCAGCTTCCCGCCGCTGAGGTAGCTGGTCAGCAGCCGGGCGGCGTCGGCGCCCCGCAGCGCGGGCAGCGCGTGCACCTCGGCGTCCGCGACCCGGGTCAGCGCCCCGGCGGTACGCACCAGCTCAGGGCGGCCGAGCAGCAGCACCAGCACCGGGCCGCTGAGCCGGTTGAGGGTCAGCGCGAGCGCCTTGATGGTCTCGGGCGTGGCGTCGTGCAGGTCGTCCACCACGATCACCAGCGGCGCCTCGACGGCGAGCCCGCTGAGCAGCGCGGCGACCGCGTTCGGCACCGCCTCGGCGTCCGCCGGCGGGGAGGCGGCGTTCCACTCGCCGTTCTCGGCGGCGGCGGGCAGCTCGGCGTACCCGAGCAGGGCGAGCAGCTGGTCGGTGACGATCGGGGGCGGGTCGCCGGGGAGCCGGGCGAGCCGCTGGCCGAGCCGGCGCAGCCGCTCCTCCACCGCCGGGCGGGTGAGCGCGGTGGCCGCGTCGCTGGGCAGGCCGACGGCGGCCCGGACCAGGTCGGCGAGGGGGGCGAGCCGGCGTCGTTCGCCGAAGGCGGCACAGCGTACGGAGAGCACCCGGGCACCGGTGTGCGCGGCGTACCGGTTGGCGCCGACGTCGTACCCGGCGGCGAGGCGTTCGACCTCGGCGGCGAACCGGGACTTGCCGATGCCCGCCTCGGCCGTCATCAGCAGCACCCGCGGCTCGCCCCGGTCGATCACCTCGGCGAGCCGGCCGGCGACCCGGCCGATCTCGGTCTCCCGGCCCACGAACGGCGCCTCGTCGCCCAGGCCGGACCGGGTGCCCGGCGCGTCCAGCAGACCCAGCAGCTCGTGCGCCTCGACCGGCTCGCGCTTGCCCTTGAGCCGCAGCGGCCGCAGCGCCCGCCAGGAGGCGACGTGCCGGGTGGCGCTGGAGGTGCGGGCCCCGGCGTAGACCGCGCCGACGGCGGCGGCGTCGGCGAGCCGGGCGGCGGTGTTCACCGTGTCGCCGATGACCGTGTACTCGATCGCGGCCTGGATGCCGGCGATCACGTCGCCGGTGTTGAGGCCGACCCGCAGGCCGAGCGGCGCGCCGCCGCCGCGCTCGTCGTCGAGCACCCGACGGACCGCCCGCTGCATGGACAGGGCGGCCCGGACCGCGCGTTCGGCGTCGTCCTCGTGGGCGACCGGCGCGCCGAAGACCGCCATGATCCCGTCGCCGGTGAGCTTGTCGACGTGCCCGCCGAAGGTCTTGACCGCGCCGGCGAGCGCGGCGAGCACCCGGTCGGTGACCGCGCCGACCCGTTCCGGGTCGAGGTCCTCGGACCAGGAGGTGAAGCTGGAGAGGTCGCCGAAGAGCACGGTGACCACCCGCCGCTCGGCGGCGGGGAGCATGGCGGCGGCCGGCAGCGCGGCCCCGCAGTTGTGGCAGAACCGGGCGCCGGGTACGGCGACGGTTCCACACACCGGACAGGTCACGGCTGCTCCAACTCCGCACCCCCGGCGCCGGATTCCCCGGGGTCGAGCCCGAGGTACTCCAACTGGGCCCGGACCGACCATTCGGCGGCCCACCAGAGCGACCGGTCCACGTCCGCGTAGACCCGGGCGACCACCTCCGGCGCGCTGGTGGCGCCGTCGGCGACGGCGGCCCGGACCTGGTCGAGCCGGGCCCGCCGGTGGGCGAGGTAGAAGTCGGCGGCGGCGCCGCAGTCGGCCAGCGCCGGGCCGTGGCCGGGCAGCGCCGGGATCCCCCGGTACGTCGAGAGCAGCTCCAGGCTGGTCAGGTAGTCACCGAGGTGGCCGTCCGGGTGGGCGACCACGGTGGTGCCCCGCCCCAGGATGGTGTCGCCGGTGAGGACCACCCGCTCGTCGTCGTGCTCGACGAGGAAGCAGACCGAGTCCCCGGTGTGGCCCGGGGTCGGGAGCAGCCGGATCTTCAGACCGAACCCGCCGACGTGCTCGCCGGACGTGGTCAGCGGTTCACCGCCGATGGTGTGCGCCGGGTCGGCGGCGAGCACGTGGACGCCGCCGAGCAGCTCGGCCAGCCGCGGTGCGCCGTCGGTGTGGTCCGGGTGCCCGTGGGTGATCAGCACGGATCCGACCGGCCCGTGCCCGGCGATCGCCGCCAGGTGCTCCTCGTCGGCCGGCCCGGGGTCGACCACCACGGCCGGGGCACCGGGGGCCGCCCGCAGCACCCAGGTGTTGGTGCCGTCGAGCGTCATCGGTCCCGGGTTCGGCGCCCGTAGCAGCGTCACCCAGCCGGGCAGCTCGTCGGCGAGTGCCCCCGTCGCCCCCGTCACATGCCCGCCCATGGCTGCGATCGTACGACTCCGCTCGCCAGTCCCCGCGATCTTGCAGTTTCGGCCCCTGATTCGTGCCCGTTCAGGGCTTTCGTCGGGGCACCACGTGCAAGATCGCGGGTACGGAGCGTCAGGCGACCTCGACGATGACCTCGACCTCGACGGGGGCGTCGAGGGGGAGCTCGGCGACGCCCACCGCGCTGCGGGCGTGCCGGCCGGCCTCGCCGAAGACCGCGCCGAAGAGGTCGGAGGCGCCGTTGATCACGCCGGGCTGGCCGGTGAAGCCGGCCGCGCTCGCGACGAAGCCGGTCAGCTTGACGATCTTGACGACGTTCTCCAGGCCGACCAGTGAGTCGATCGCGGCCATGGCGTTCAGCGCGCACCGCTCGGCAAGGTCCTTCGCCTGTTCGGCGGAGACGCCGGCGCCGACCTTGCCGGTGGCGAGCAGCTTGCCCTCCGCCATCGGCAGTTGGCCGGAGACGTAGACGTGCTGCCCAGACTGGACGGCCGGCACGTAGCTGGCCACCGGCGGCACCACCTCGGGCAGGGCCAGACCGAGTTCCGCGAGCTTCGCGTGCGGTCCGTTGCTCATGCCTTGGGCCGCTTCAGGTAGGCGACGAGCTGCTCCGGGTTCGGGCCGGGAACCACGGAGACCAGTTCCCAACCGTCCTCGCCCCAGTTGTCGAGGATCTGCTTGGTCGCGTGGACCAGCAGCGGGACCGTGGCGTATTCCCACTTCTGCATCGGGTGAAGACTCCCTTACCTGGCATGGACACTTTCCAGGCACAGACTACGGTCCGGACGACGACCTGGGCGCAGGACGCTGCTCGGGCGTCACCGACAGCTCACCGCAGGGCCCCTCGCAGAAGACCCGGCGCCGGTTGTCCTGGTCGTCGGCGGTGGAGACCGTCGTCTCGCCGGCGTCCACCTTCCTACCGCCCTATGCGGGGCTGGCAAGTCGCCCATCGACCGCTACCCTTCCCGTCGGACGGGCGACCCACGCTCGCCCGCCACGCTCGATCACGCGTCCGTCGCCCTGGGCGGCGAAGGGCGCCGCACCCCGGGGGAAAGACATGACCCAACCGCCCATCGGTGGCGCTACCGGCTCGCCCGACGGCCCGTCCCGCGAGGAGCCGTCGGCCGGGCCCGTGCCGGCCACCGCCCCGGCCCCCGGCGCGTTCCCCCCGCCGCCCGGCGGCTACCCGGCCTACCAGAGCCCGGCCGCGCCGAAGAAGCGACGCGGCCTGCTGATCGCGTCGATCGTGCTGGCCGCGGCCATCCTGCTCTGCGGCGGGGGCGGCACGGCCGCGTTCCTGACCCTCCGCGACACCGAGGACGGCCAGGGCGCCAAGGAGCCGGCGGTGGCCGTGGACGGCTTCCTCACCGCCGTCTACAAGGACCGGGACGCCAAGAAGGCCGCGACCTTCGTCTGCTCGGCCTCCCGGGACGGCGAGAAGATCGCCAGCAAGGTCGCCGAGGTGCGGAAGTACGCCGCGGAGTACCAGAACCCACGCTTCCGGTGGACCACCCCGAAGGTGGACAACCAGACCGGCGACCGGGCCACCGTCACCACCAAGGTCACCATGACCACGTCCGACGAGAAGGTGGCCGACCAGGACCTGCGCTTCACCGTGGTGCGCAAGACGGGTTGGTGGGTCTGCGAAGTCGCCTGAGCCGGGCGGCTGGATAGGCTCGACGGGTGCGAGCAGCTGAGCAGCGGTCCGACACCTGGCCGGCCCGCCTTCACGTGGTGACCGGCAAGGGCGGCACGGGCAAGACCAGCGTGGCCGCGGCGCTGGCCCTCGGCCTGGCGGGCGGCGGCCGGCGCACGCTGCTGGTCGAGGTGGAGGGGCGGCAGGGCATCGCCCAGCTCTTCGGCACCGACCCGCTGCCCTACGAGGAGCGGCACCTGGCCGACGCCCCCGGCGGCGGCGAGGTGCGGGCCCTGGCGGTGGACGCCGAGGAGGCCCTGCTCGAGTACCTGGACATGTTCTACAAGCTCGGCGCGGCCGGCCGGGTGCTGCGCAAGCTCGGCGCCATCGACTTCGCCACCACCATCGCGCCGGGCCTGCGGGACGTGCTGCTCACCGGCAAGGTGAAGGAGGCGACCACCCGCACCAGCGGCCAGCGCCGGACGTACGACGCGGTGGTGCTGGACGCGCCGCCGACCGGGCGGATCGGCCGGTTCCTCAACGTCACCGCGGAGACCGCCCGGCTCGCGAAGATGGGCCCGATCAAGACCCAGAGCGACGGGGTCTCCGCGCTGCTGCGCTCCCCGATCACCGCGGTGCACGTGGTGACGCTGCTCGAGGAGATGCCGGTCCAGGAGACGGTGGACGCGATCACCGAGCTGACCCAGCTCGGCTTCCCGGTCGGTCGGGTGATCGTCAACGGCGCCCGGCCGCCGGTGCCGGCGGGGCGGGCGCTGAGCCAGGCCGAGCTGAAGCGGGGCCTGATCGCCGCCGGCCTGCCCGCCGACCGGGACACCGTGGCCGGGCTGGCCGGGGAGGCCCGGGACCAGCAGGTACGCCGGGAGCTGGAGGACTCGCTCCGGGCCGAGCTGGTGGAGCTGGGCCTGCCGCTCAGCGAACTGCCGCTGCTGCCCGGCGGGGTGGACCGGGCCGCGTTGGAGACCCTGGCCAGGGGGCTCGTCCGGGCGGATTGACTCACACCAGCGGCCGGCACGGAGCAGAGACACCCCTGGCCCGATACGCTCGATCGGTGCCTTCCGAAGCCGCGGCGCCACCGCTGGACGTCGACCAGATCCTCGCCGACCCGGGCGTACGGATCGTGGTCTGCTGCGGGGCGGGCGGAGTTGGCAAGACGACCACGGCGGCGGCGCTGGCGCTGCGGGCGGCCGAGCGACACGGCCGGCGGACGGTCGTGCTCACCATCGACCCGGCCCGGCGGCTGGCCCAGTCGCTCGGCCTGACCGAGCTGGACAACACGCCCCGCCACGTCAAGGGCATCGACGTCGAGGCCAGCGGTGGTGAGCTGCACGCCATGATGCTGGACATGAAGCGCACCTTCGACGACGTGGTGCTCCAGCACACCGACCCGGCGAAGGCGGCGGAGATCTTCGCCAACCCGTTCTACCAGGCGATGAGCTCGACCTTCGCCGGCACGCAGGAGTACATGGCGATGGAGAAGCTCGGCCAGCTGCACGCCCGGGGCGAGTGGGACCTGATCGTGGTGGACACCCCGCCGTCCCGCTCGGCGCTGGACTTCCTCGACGCCCCGGCCCGGCTCTCCCGCTTCCTCGACGGGCGGATGCTGCGGCTGCTGCTGGCCCCGGCGCGCAGCGGGGGGCGGAGCATGTTCAGCCTTGTGACCGCCAGCTTCGGGATGTTCTCGAAGATCGTGCAGAAGGTGATCGGCGCGCAGCTGCTCACCGACCTCTCCGGCTTCGTCGCCGGGCTGGATTCGACGTTCGGCGGCTTCCGGCAGCGGGCCGAGCAGACGTACCGGATCCTGCAGGCGCGGGAGACGGCGTTCCTGCTGGTGGCGGCGCCCGAGCCGGACGCGGTCCGGGAGGCCGCCTACTTCGCGGGGCGGCTGCGGGAGGAGCGGATGCCGCTGGCCGGCCTGGTGCTGAACCGGGTGCACCGACCGGCCGTGGCGTCGCTGGGCGCGGCGGAGAGCCTGGCCGCCGCGGAGCGGCTGGCCGAGCTGGGTGGCCACGAGGGCACTGTCGGCGTGCTGCGGGCCCACGCCGCGCTGGCCCGGCAGGCGGTACGCGAGCAGCGGGTGGCGGCCCAGTTCACGGAGGCGTTCCCGGCGGTGCCGGCGGTGTCGGTGACGGCGCAGCCCGCCGACGTGCACGACGTCGACGGGCTGCGGACGATCGGCGCGGCGATGAGCCAGCCGTGAGGCCTGCGGTCAGCCGGCGGCGGTGACCAGGATCTTGTCCTTGCCGGCCTTGTCCTTGGCGTTCTTCTTCATGGCCGCCTCGAACATCTTTCGCCAGCTCGTCACCTGCGGGTGACGGCGCAGCAGCGCCCGGCGTTCGCGCTCGGTCATGCCGCCCCACACCCCGAACTCGATCCGGTTGTCGAGTGCGTCGGCCAGGCACTCGTACCGAACTGGGCAGCTCCGGCAGATCCTCTTCGCCACGTTCTGTTCGGCGCCCTGTACGAACAACGCGTCCGGGTCCCCGTTCTGACATGCCGCCAGCGACGGCCAGTCAGTGATCATGCCCATGTGTACACGTCCCCCCTTGCAGTACCTACCGACCTCGTGCGACCAGCCGTCGATTCCCCCCGGCCGTCCGGCCCGTCCTTCCCCAAGGAGGCACGGACGACGTGTGGCTCTGTCGCCGCCACCATCATGCTCTGTAGTCGCCTGATTACGCAACGTTGTCGGCGAAATCCATCATTCCGGACACTCCCGGCTTCCCGGGCCCTCGCCCGCCGTCTACCCGGCCCGGGTCGGTGAAAACGCTGCGCGGCTTCTCCGTTCGGAGGAGACTCGTCGCCAGGTTCACGCAACCGCACACCGGGGTTCGTGCGTTTAGCACAACGAGGTCGGCGCGCGCAGGAAATGGGGAAAGAACGCCCCGGCGCCCCTCGTTCCCTACTCGCGTACCCTGTCGAGGTGACCTGGATGCGGAAACGTGACCACAATGTCTTCACCAACGCCGCATCGCTACTGATCTGTGGCCTACTGGCCGGCGTGGTGGTCGCGGCGGCGGCCTTCCCCGCAGTGGCGATGTCCGGGCTGGCCGCCAAGGCCGGCTCCGAGACCTTCGGCGGACTGCCCAGCGAGCTGACGGTGGCCCGGGCGCCACAGATCAGCTACCTGCTCGCCTCGGACGGCAGGACGCCGCTCGCCACGATGTACGACGAGAACCGCAAGGACGTCAAGCTCAAGGACATCTCGCCCTTGATGCAGAAGGCGATCATCGCGGCCGAGGACCACGACTTCTACAAGCACAACGGCGTCGACCTCAACGGTGTCGCCCGGGCGTTCGTCAACAACAGCTCCGGCGGCAACTCCCGGCAGGGCGCGTCGACGCTGACCATGCAGTACGTCCGGCTGGCCATCGCGTACTCGGCGACGCACCCGGCCGACGTGGTCGCCGCGACCGAGGACACCAGCGCCCGCAAGCTGCGCGAGATGAAGTACGCGCTCCAGATCGACAAGGAGCTCTCCAAGGACGAGATCCTGGAGCGCTACCTGAACATCGCGGCCTTCGGCAACGGCGCGTACGGCATCTTCGCGGCCAGCCAGGTCTACTTCGGCAAGCTGCCGAGCAAGCTCGACATCCAGCAGTCGGCCATGCTCGCCGGCATGGTCAAGGCGCCGACCGCGTTCGACCCGACCACCAGGGCCGGTTACCCGGAGGCGGTGGCCCGGCGGGACTACGTCATCCAGAACATGGTCGACATCGGGGCGATCAACCAGGCGGAGGCCGACCAGGCCAAGGCGATCACGCTGAAGGTCAACGACAAGCGCACCCCGAACGGCTGCATCGACACCAACCAGCGGACCTGGGGCTTCTTCTGCGACTACTTCTACCGCTGGTGGATGCAGCAGGAGACGTTCGGCTCGACCTCGTACGACCGGGAGCGCCGGCTGAAGAGCGGCGGCTACACCATCACCACCACGCTCGACGTGCAGGCGCAGAAGGGCGCCGACAGGGCCGTCCGCAACCACCTGAAGGAGAACAGCAAGGCGGCCCGGATGGTGGCGGCGATCGAGCCGGGCACCGGCCGGGTGCGGGCGATCGCGGTGAACCGGAACTTCAAGATCGACGACCCGAAGCACCCGCAGAACGCTCTCTCCAGCGACCCGGTGAAGGCCAAGAAGAAGATCCGGGGCAACTATCCGAACACGGTCAACCCGCTGGTCACCGGCGGGCCCGGCATCACCGGGTACCAGGCCGGCTCGACCTTCAAGATCTTTACCCTGGTGGCCGCCTTGGAGAAGGGGTTACCGCTCAGCTACACCATCAACGCGGAGAAGGTCTTCAAGTCCGAGTACATCGTCGAGCAGAACTCCCCGGCCGCCTGCCCGGGCACGCACTTCTACTGCCCGGTGAACGCCAACCCGAAGATGGTCGGCGTGCACAACATGTGGAGCGGCTTCGGCTTCTCGGTGAACACCTTCTTCATCCCGCTGCAGCAGCAGGTCGGTGCGGAGAACGTGGTGAAGGCCGCGCAGAAGCTCGGCATCACCTTCCGGGCGCCGAGCGACGCCAAGTTCGCCTCGAACAAGGACGCCGCCCACCAGTGGGGCGCGTTCAGCCTCGGCGTCTCGCAGACCACGCCGCTGGAGCTGGCCAACGCGTACGCCACCCTGGCGGCGGACGGCAAGTTCTGCGAGCCGATCCCGGTCGAGGAGATCCGCGGCCCGGACGGCAACAAGCTGGACATCGCCAACCCGCACTGCGAGCAGCGGATCAGCCCCGAGGTGGCCCGCGCGGCCGTGGACGCGGCCCGCTGCCCGGTGGGTGACCACTCCACGACGTCCAAGTGCAAGACCGCCACCGCGGGCAACGTCCGCCGGATCGTCGGCGCGCCGGTGGCCGGCAAGTCCGGCACCACCGACTCGGAGAAGACCTCCGCCCTGGTCGCGATGACCAAGCAGTACGCGGTCGCCGGCATCATGGCCGACCCGGACTGGCCGCAGACCAACCAGAAGATGGGCCACGACGTCCCGAACGGCATCAACCCGGCGGTGTACGAGACGCTGCGCGACGCGATGAAGGGCAAGGACCGCAAGGAGTTCACCCCGCCCGGCGGGAAGATCATCGAGGGTGACCAGCGCGCCATCCCCGACGTGACGTGCCAGCCGATCGATGCCGCCACGTCGCGGCTGCGCGGCGCCGGGTTCGAGCCCGTCGTCTCCACCAGCAAGGTCGCGTCGAGCTGCCCGAAGGACACCGCCGCTGGCACCAGCCCGGACGGCCGCACCATCAAGGGCGGCGTGGTGAGCATTGAGGTCAGCGCCGGTGGCGCCGCCAAACCCGGCGACCCCCCGCCTGGCGGGGTGGTCCCGCCGCCGCCCAACAACGGCCGCCCCCCGAAACCACGCGGCTGACCCGTGACACGGACGGGCGGGCACCCCTGGTGGGGTGCCCGCCCGTTTGTCGTACGCCCGGCGAGAGCCGGGACGGTCAGAGGCCGAGCTGTCGGCGTACCTCGGCGGCGACCCGCCCGCCCTCGGCCTGGCCGGCCACCGCGGCCTGGGCCGCCTTCATGGCCGGGCCCATCTGCGCCTTGCCGGTGAAGCCGCCCGCGGCGAGCGCCCCCGCGACCAGCTCGGCCAGCTCGTCGTCGGAGAGCTGCTTCGGGAGGTACCGCTCCAGCACGTGGCCCTCGGCGGTCTCCTTGGTGGCCTGCTCGGCGCGGCCGGCGTCGGCGAAGGCGGTGGCGGCCTCGCGCCGCTTCTTCGCCTCCTTGGTCAGCACCACGAGCACCTCGTCGTCGGTGAGCTCGCGCTTGGCCTTGCCGGCGACCTCGGCATTGCCGACGGCCGCGAGGGCCATCCGCAGCGTGGAGGTGGTCAGCTCGTCGCGCGCCTTGAGGGCGGCGCGCATGTCTGCGGTGAGGCGGTCCTTCAGCGTGCTCATGGACGGTCAAACTACCCTGAACACCATGCGAAAGCGCACACTATTCCGGCTTGCCGCCGGGACCGTCGCCGCGGGCACGGCCACCCTGGCGTACGCGTCACTCGTCGAACGCAACATGTTCACCCTCCGCAGGTACGACGTGCCGGTGCTCCCGGCCGACGCCGAGCCGCTGCGCGTGCTGCACCTGTCGGACCTGCACATGACGCCCGGCCAGCGGCGCAAGCAGGACTGGGTGGCCTCGCTGGCCGCCCTCGACCCCGACCTGGCCGTGGTGACCGGGGACAACATGGCCCACCCCGACGCCGTCCCCGGCGTGCTGCGGGCCCTGCAGCCGCTGCTCGACTTCCCCGGCGCGTTCGTCTTTGGCTCGAACGACTACACCGGGCCGGTCTGGAAGAACCCGTTCACCTACTTCCTACCCGACCGGGAGTACACCGAGGGCGCGGCGCTGCCGTACGAGGAGCTGCGGGACGTCTTCACCGGCGCCGGCTGGGCGGACCTGAACAACGCCCGGACCACCCTCAAGGCCGGCGGCCGGGAGGTCGAGCTGGTCGGCGTCGACGACCCGCACATCGAACGGGACGACTACGCCGCAGTGGCCGGTCCGGCGTCCGCCGCGGCCGAGCTGGCCATCGCCCTGGCGCACTCCCCCGAACCGGCCGTCCTCGACCAGATGGCCGCGGACGGCTTCGGGCTGCTGCTCGCCGGACACACCCACGGCGGCCAGGTCTGCGTACCGGGCTACGGCGCGCTGGTGACCAACTGCGGGTTGCCCCGCGCGATGGCCCGCGGCCTGCACCGCTGGCCCGGCTCGGACTCCTGGCTGCACGTCTCCGCCGGGCTCGGCACCCACCCGACCGCGCCGGTGCGCTTCGCCTGCCCGCCGGAGGCCAGCATCCTCACCCTGATCCCCCGCTGAACAGGTCCGGGAAGCCCCGGTCCGGGGGTGGGGGGTACCGGGTTTGACCATCGGACCGGGTGGGCTACTATTTGTCGGCACGCCTCGGGGTGTGGCGCAGCTTGGTAGCGCGCTTCGTTCGGGACGAAGAGGTCGTCGGTTCGAATCCGGCCACCCCGACCAGAGGTAACAGCAGGTCAAGGCCCCTCCACGGAGGGGCCTTGATTCATTTCCGGCGATCACTGCTCTGTCGGAGGCAGCGAGAAGGCAGCAAACGACGCGAGCACCTTACGATCCCGGTCACGTGTCGAGTCCGTGTAGCGGTCCAGGGTTGTCGACGTCTGCTCGTGCCCCATCACCTTCGCCACGTCGTTGATGGGCACGCCGTCGGAGACGAGCAACGTCGCGTACGAGTGCCGAAGATCAAGGAAGACCGGCGACGCGGCGGAACGGCTTAGGGCATGGGAAGAGACGGAGGCAGTCCCTGGTGCCGACATCACCATCGACACGTCCAAGACTCTTCCCCACGTGGCGGCGAAGCTGATCGACTGGGCAGCGCGATCCAGCCAGGCTGCCAACGTAGAGGTTGGCCGCCGGTTGCAGGCCCCACTTGCGCCAGACGCGTGACACGGTGGCGAAGCTGACCGGCTGGCCTTCGCGGCGTAGCTGCTCGGCCAACAGCCGGGCCTACCAGTGCGTCACCCCCAGATGCGCCGGCGGGCGTCCGTCGTCGGACACGGTGCGCACCACCAAGGCCGCTCCGTTGATCGCGTGGGCAAACTTGCTCTCGATGACCCCGCCCGCCGAGCCTACTTGGCGATTTGCCCAGAGGGCTGATTCGCGGGGCGTCAGCGCAGTGCAACCTCGCCCGCGTGAACGGCACGCATGGCGCGCTCGACAGTCTCCTGGTTTTCGCCGACCGGAGCCACATAGCCGATGACGTCGCGCGCGGCGTCCTCCCCGAGCATCCGGGTGATCACCCACGTGGCGAGATACTGTGACGCCAGGCAGCCGCCCGCCGTGGCGATGTTCCCCTCGGCGTGGAACGGCGCGTCCAGCACAGTGACGTCGCAGGCTTCGACAAAGGGCCGGCTCTTCATGTCCGTGCAGGCGGGCATGCCATCCAGCAGCCCGAGCCGGGCGAGCACCAGCGCGCCGGAGCACTGCGCACCGATCAACTGTCGCGAGGGGTCGAGCAGCAGCCTGGAGATCAGCCGGTCGTCGGCGACTACGTCTCGCGCCTTCACCCCGCTACCGATCAGCACGACGTCGGCTTCGGTCACGAACTCCACCGGGCGCTGCCCGGTCACCTCGACGCCGTTCATGGACGTGACCACCGGCGTCGGCGTCGTGATGAAGGCCTCCAAGCCGTCCTTTCGGCACCGGTTGATCAGCGCGGAGGCGATGAAGCTGTCGAGCTCATTGAATCCATCAAAGGTGACCACGGCTACCTGCATGGCATCTCCTCAACGTACGCCACTGGAGGTGCAGTTTCCCAGGCGCGCTGTGCCCAGGTCGCGGACCAATTGGCGATCGGTGGCTCATCACACAGTGCTGCAGTTGCCGAAGTCGAGCCTGGACCGGTTGATGGCCGAGATGGCGACGTCGAGGCTGGACCTGGACCGTATCCTCGCCGATTCGGTAGGGCCGAAGGCGAGGCTGGACTCGTCTGAAAAGTGAGTGCGGTACAGCAGCGAAGTACAGCAACCGCCGACCAGATCACCAAGGCCAACCGCAAAAAGACTTCAGGCACTCAACACTAGTGGGTCTGTCGGCGGTTGGACGCCTGCCGGACCGCCTCAGTGAGATCCCGCCAGGTGCCGGCCGAGGTCTTCATCATCCGGTCGACCATCGACCGGGCGGATGCTTCGTCTCGGAACTCGTAGGACACCTCCTTTCCTCCGTCACCGCCGAGACGGCCACGCACCCGCCAGAGCCGACCGTCGGAGACCAGCCAGATGTCCCGCCGGGCCATGCGGCCCCATGCCCCGTTCCAGTAGGAAGATCCACCTCGCCGTCGACGGACGTGGCCGGCCGCTGTCGATCCTGCTCACCCCGGGTCAAGCCGGCGACAACCCGCAGCTCCTGGCCCTGCTCGACGCGATCCGGGTCAACGAACCCGGTCCCGGCCGGCCCCGCAAGCGCCCCGAGGTGCTGATCGCGGACAAGGGTTACGCGCACGACTCCACCCGGCGGGCGCTGCGGCAACGCGGTATCCGACACGTCATCCCTGAACGCTCGGACCAGGTTGCCCGCCGGGCCGCCAAGGGGAGCGCCGGCGGGCGACCACCAGCATTCGACCGGGTCGTCTACAAGAAGCGCAACGTCGTGGAACGCTGCTTCAACCGACTCAAGCAGTGGCGTGACCTGGCCACCAGATACGCCAAACGCGCATCCCTCTACCGGGCCAGCCTCGTCCTCATCGCCGCCGTCATCTGGCTTCCATGATCGACAGGACAGGCCCTAGTCCGCTCCGACGGTCCGAACCACGGCGAGCGGCTGCAACCGCACAACCTGAGCTGTCCAGCAGTCCGACGATTCGGTCGCGACCTCTGCCCCGCAGTTGCACACCAGGTTGGGGCCATCGCAACCGTCCATGCCGCAGCAGCCGTTCCGGCGCTTGTGGTCCGGATGTAGGCGACGGACCAGCAGGTCGTCTGGATTGATCAGGACAGTGTTTCGAGGCCCTGCGGAGACTAGAAATCGCTCGTGCGTAGGGCTCGGCACGTGGGGCGGCCCGAACGGGTCGGCGTCGACAGCGAACCTCCCCGGGGGCACCCATGCTAGACAGGGGTCGCCGGGCCGTAGATCAGACGGTGAAGCCGGTTCGGGCAACTCTGCGAGCTGCACCTCCTCCAGGTCCCTTGTAAGGGCGGCTCTGCAACGAAGGCACGCGAACACCGTCATGGAGAGATCATCTTGCAGTCGCCGGTCCTACGGAAGCCGGTGGTCAGCAAGGCAGCAAGAAAGCAGCGAGTGCGTCGACAGCCCCTGATCAGCGATACCACTGGACCGTCAGCAACCTGCGCGACACGTCAGCAGATGACAAGGGATGACGTTCACCGGTAGTCCGTGACCACGTTCGGGACGAAGAGGTCGTCGGTTCGAATCCGGCCACCCCGACCAGAGGTAAAAGACCAGGTGAGATCGTCTCTCACCTGGCCTTTGTCATGTCCCCGGCGCTCCCCTCCATCGGCTCAGGCCGCCGGCTAATCGGCGCTTTCGCCCTGGTCAGCCTCGAAAGTCAGCGGAAAGTCAGCAAACGAGTCCCTGACCTTCTCCGCGCCGGCCTCGAAGGCGTGCGTGTACCGGTCCAGCGTGGTCGAGATCTGCTCATGCCCCATGACCCGCGCCACGTCATTGATCGGTACGCCGTCCGACACCAGCCAGGTCGCGTACGAGTGCCGCAGATCATGGAACCGAAGTCCACCCTGGGCCATGCGCGAGACGCGAGCCCGCGCCACACGGCGGTTCGGGAACTCCTCGATCACCTCGCTGCCGTCCCGGTCGCGCCAGGTCACCCGCCACACCCTCGGCCCGACCTGGACGACCTTGCCGAGCAGACCCGCCCGCACGAGCGCCGGCCGCCTGATCCAAGCCCGAAAGACCGTGCGACGCAGCGGCCTGCCGGCCTCGTTGGTGAAGACCTCCCCCGCCGGCCGGGCGCACGAGTTCGCGGTGCTCCCGCAGGAGCTTGACCACGAACGGCGGCAGCGGCACAAGTCGGCGGCCAGCCCGTGTCTTCGGATAGGGCTTGAACGTCACGTGCGCGGCGCCGAGGACACCGCCGCTCAGGACCTGTTGCGGATGCTCGGCGAGGTCCAGGCCGTGCACCGCGGCTGGCGTCGCCGGATGCGTCAGAGCCAATCCGCCGTCCAGGACAGCTACAACCAGCTCGTCGCCGAGTCGCGCCTGATCCGGCACTTCGAGACCGTGTACGTACCAGGGCTGCTCCAGACCGCCGACTACGCCCGTCGCGTCCTGACCGAGATGGTCGAGCTGCACAACCTCGACATCGCCGACGTGGACGCCGCCGTAACCACCCGGATGCAGCGCCAGCAACTCCTCTACGACACCAGCAAGCGGTTCGAATTCCTGCTAGCCGAGCCCGTACTGCGGTGGCTCCTGTGCCCGCCCGACGTCATGCGCGGCCAGCTCGACCGGCTGCAAACCGTTGTTGGCGCACCGAACATCCGCTTCGGCATCCTGCCTCTCGGCGTCCCGCTCGCCACCACCCCGCAGAACTCCTTCCAGCTGTACGACGACGTCGCCATCGTGGAGACCTTCGTCGGCGAGACCACCTACCGCGACGACGAAGCAGCCACCTACACCAAGCCATCGAACGACTCTGGAACCAAGCCGTCACCGGCGAAGACGCCCGGAGACTCATCGTCCGCGCCGCCCAGGGCCTCCCGAGCTAATACGACAGCCCGGGGTTCATTATGTAGATCCGCATGGCTCACCGATTGGATGGCCGTATGAGGATTTCGCCGTTCGCGTTCAAACTGCTCTATCGCATCCGTAGGGTGTATTGGCGGATCGCCAAGCCGACCACCTACGGCGTGAAAGCGCTGATCATTCACCCGGTCGACGCTGACCGAGTGCTCCTCGTCCAACACAGCTACGGCGACCAATCCCTGTGGAGCCTGCCGGGAGGCGGATACAAGCCAGCCCGTGAGACCCCAGAGCAAGCGGCTAGGCGTGAGTGCATCGAGGAACTGGGCATTGAGTTGGACTCGTTCGCCCTTGTACTAGAGGAACACCTGACCACCAGCGGGGGCAAACGGGGCCACCTGAAGATTGTCCGCCTGCACGCGACCTCGGACGAGACCAGCCCAAATGGGGAGATCTCCAAAGCCCGGTGGGCAGCCGTCGACCTTACGGACCTACCTGGCAACGCGGCGGTCTCCAAGTGGGTGTACTCGGCCCTAAAGCGCATGGACGCCGAGCCGCTGGAAATCGAGACGCGTCTTGAGGATCATGTCAGACATCAGGTGGGACGCGCTGTCAAGCATCTCCCGTGACGGGACATCCTTTATAGGATCACATTGCCGAATCCCGCTCTATGAGATCAAGGCGGCCCGCAAAGCGGGCCGCGCCGGCCCGGCCCCGGCCTGCTGGCGACCTCCGGCCGGCATCGGCCGGGCCGGCCGGCCACGCTGACAGACGCAGGATCTTTGAAGAGCTCGGGGCTCCGCCCCGAACCCCGACCCTCCTCAGAGATGCCGCCCGCGGCTCACCTCGCCGGGCACCACAAGGGCTACCAGCCTCCGGGGAGGGCGACCAGGTCGTTCGTCCGGTAGGGCGCTCCACCTCACCCTCCCCGGAGGCTGGACGGTCTACGACTGCCCGACGAGGAGATCCGCTCTCATCGGCCAAGAAACCGCACGATGGCGTCGCGAAGACGCCGGTCCGGGTCGCGAGGCTTAAGGTCAGGGTCGGAGAACGGGGCACCGGCAACGAGCTCAGCCAGAACAGATCCCAGCCGCTTCCGTTCCGCTCGTAGGCTCGACCACGCCGAGTCAGGTAGCCGCAGCACGTTGGCGAGCAGGTCACCCGGGAAATAGTCGCCCTCGGCCAACGGATCGCGGAGCAGGACTTGTACCGCGAGAGGCAGCAGAGCCGGCACGCCAACCTCTTGCCCGAGCATGATGCGCAGGTCTTCGACCGTGAACTCAGCCAACGGCTTGCGTCGTAGCTCCGTGCAACGCCTCACGAGAGACGTGGCGTCAGGGGCCGGGGCCGGCCAAACGTCCCGTTCAAGCTGCTCGATCGTCGTCACGGCGGTCAGGGTAGTCCGCACCCGCGATCCTGGGCCGCCCGGAAGGCTGGCGGGCAATCCACGGGCCAGTAGCCACACGGCCAGCGGTCACGAGCGGGCACGAGACGTCGTTGGGTTGGCCGTTCGCAGCAGGCGTTTCGGGCATCACGACCGGTTGAGCACGCATTTCCAAACTGACGGTGCGGCGCTTGACCTCAGGCGAAGTACTCCTCAGCCAGGTCCATGATCCTGCGCCACCCCACACGCGGTGAACAGCTCCGATGTGCGACGCGTTCGGATCAACGGCTGCCAGGCCATCGAAGTCCAGTGGACGCACGCCCAGGACCTCACCGCCAGTGTTCGCGATGGCCTCAAACCGCGACTTCGCTTGCTCAAGGACCGAATGGCCGGCGATCCGCTCGGAGGTGGGGGGGTGCGCTGCCAAGCCAATCCATCAATCCGACCACTACCACGGGTGGAAGCCATCGAGGCGAACGAGGTGGACGAAACCGAACCGATCGAGTTGCCGAGCGTGCGCCAACCACGGTGAGACGAACCGGGGCGGGCGGACGGTACCGGAATGGCGTTGGGAATCTACGGATCACGAGATTGCTGGCCCTCTGTTCGTAGTTCCGTCAGATGCGGGCGGATGCATCTCGGGAAGCCAGGCGAGATCGATGCCCCTGCGCTTTGCCGCGTCCCACAGCTGACGAGCATCGCGCCCCAGCGCCCAGCGGCGTGCGTACGGCGCGCAGTCCACGACCACGGCGGCGCGCACGACCAGGCCCACCGTGGCGCGAGGCGTCGAGTACCAGATCAACCCATCCGGGCCGGGCATCGTGCGGTCAGCCATGTTTTAGATCATGCAGCCCGGGTCTGACACGCCTGGCAGAGATATTGCAGAAGACATCCGAGCGACCGGGGGCAGCGCGTCAGCAGAAAGTCAGCGAACGCCTGACAGCGGTTCCACATCAACGAGCCGCAGACGGCTGCCAACCCTGGGTCACCGCGATCGAGCGACAGCGGCCGAAAATGGATTACAGCACCGACGGCCGTTCGGGACGAAGAGGTCGTCGGTCCGGCCACCCCGACCAGAGGTGAGAGGGCAAATCCAGTCGATGGATGTGCCCTCTTGTGCTCTCCGGGCAGCGCCGGTCGAGGCCGGCCAGACGGTCAGTCGAGCGCGAACGATCCGGTGACGACCTCGCCCGCCGGCTCGTACGTCCCCATCACGACGCCGGTGGTGGAGACCTTGTTGTCGACGAGCTTGAGCCCGGCGGGGATGGTGCCCTCCGAGAACAGGCGCTTGCCCGATCCGAGGACGACGGGGAAGACCCACAGGCGGAACTCGTCGACGAGGTTGCGCCGCAGCAGCGTCTGGATCAGGTTGCCGCTGCCGTGCAGCTGCAGTTCCGGCCCGTCCTCCTGCTTGAGCGCCGCGACACCGTCGGCCGCGTCACCCTCGATCAGGACCGAGTTGCGCCACTCCAGCGCGGGACGGCTCCGCGACGCGACGTACTTGGTGGCGTCGTTAAGTGGTTTGGCGCCGTCCTCCTCGCTGGCGCGCGGCCAGTGTGCGGCGAAGATGTCGTAGGTCCGGCGGCCGAGGACGAGGTCGAACGGCCTACTCATCGCCGCGCCCATGACCTGCCCCATCAGCTCATCCCAGTAGTTCACCGACCAGCCACCGTGGGCGAAGCCGCCGTCGTCGTCCTCGCCGGGTCCGCCCGGGGCCTGCATGACCCCGTCGAGAGTCAGGAAGGTGCTCACGATCAGCTTTCTCATCTCGCGTCCTCTCGTCAGCGTGAAACGGCGGCCAACAGTTCGTCAATCTGCTCCATGGCCTGAATCCTTTCCCAGTCTTCGGCCAGGATCTGCTCGACACGACAGGCGCTGCGGCCTCATCCGCCCCGGCTGAACAGGACCAGGAGGGCACATCCGGTCGATCCGGATGTGCCCTCCGCGCGTTGTTCTGCCCGAGCCGCAGCGGCCGGGTCAGGCGGGCGCGCTCATTTGACCGCGGCGAGGTCGAGCACGATGTGCTGGTCGCCGTCGGCGCGCCAGGTAAGCACCGCGGGCTCGAAGTCCGCGAGCTGGTTGTTCCAGCCGAACCCGGGCGACTCGCCCTCCGCTCGGACCTGGTTGACCCCGGCCGCCTTGCCGGTGGTGCGATCCCAGACGAGGTGCAGCGTCGTCGCGGGGAGGTCGAGCTGACCGACGGCGAACCGCCCGCCATAGGCCGGAGACAGCTCGCCGGGCCAGGGCAGCTCCACCGGATTGCTGCCGTCCAGCGACTGGAGCGCTACGCGGTCGGCGGAGCCCCGGCCGGTGCACCAGGTGGGCCCGCAGCGCACGAATTGGATGCGCTTGTTCGCGGTCCACGACAGGCGCTCGCCGGTGACGACATTGAGCAGTAGGCCGCGCGTGTGAAGACTCGCGGTCGACATGTACTGGTCGGTGATCCACGGGGAGACGTTCGCGGACTGGAAGCCCGCCGAGCCCGGCACGTCCGTTACCGCCCCACCGTGCACCGACACGGACCGGATCACCCGGAACACCCGGCCCTTTGCGCGATGCTCCTGCTCCCAGAAGATCTTGTCGCCCGCCACGCCGAACCGGGGGGCTGACCCATTGGGCAGCAAGGCCAGGCGGGTCGCCGCGGTGCCGTCGAGCGGGGCCACCCACACCTCCCGTACCGAGCGGCTGTTCCGGAAGCCGGACAGGAACCAGACCGCGCGCCCGTCGACTTCTCGGGCCATCAGGACGCTGGACATTGCTAGGCCGTCGCTCACCGCTGACGTGCCGAGGACGGTGACCGTGCCCGCCCGGGTGTCGAAGATCGAGGGTGCCGCCTCCCCGGTCGGCCGGTCCCGCGCCACCAGGTAGCGGTCGTCGCCCAGCACGGCCACCACGGCGTACCGGGATCCGTCGGGGAGCGCTGCGGGCAGCCGGTGGACGGCGTCCGGCCAGAGCTTCTCCGGCTCGGGCAGGTTGGTGAAGTCGGGGATCCGGTCCGGCGAGAAGACATAGTGAGGTCCGGGGTCGGGCGGTGGCACCGCCATCCGTACCCCGGTCACCACGCCGACGGCCGCCACCACGACGGCGCAGGCCGCGGCGAGGATCGCCCGCCGGCGCCGCCGGCGCCGCTGCCGGCCGCGGACCGCGTCGACCGGGTCGTAGCCGGGCACCGGCACGTCCTCCGCCGCCCAGGCCAGGGTTCGCGTCAGGCGTTCCTCGATGTCGTTGCTCATCCCCGCCTCCCGAAGGTCGGTTCGCGGTGCTGGTCGGTGTGCGCCCGGAGCTTCTCCAGAGCGCGGGAGACCTGGCTACGTACGGTGCCGCGGGAGATGCCCAGCAGCTCCGCGATCTCGTCGTCCGTCCGGTGCTCGTAGTAGCGCAGCACCAGGACCGTCCGCTGCCGCACGGGCAGTCCCGCCAGCAGCGGCCAGAGCTGCGCCTCCGCGTCGACCCGGTCGATCCCCGGGTCCACCGCCGGCCGGTCCGGCACGGCGGGCATCAGCCGCTCCCGGCGCAGCCGACGCCACCGGCTGATGTGCAGCCGCGCCATCGTGGTACGGACGTACGCGTCGGGATTGTCCCGCCGGACCACCCGCGGCCAGGCGGAGCCCAGCCGCGCCAACGCCTCCTGCGCCAGGTCAGCCGCGTCGTGCGGGCTGCCGGTGAGCACGTACCCGTAGCGCACGAGCGACGTCCACCGGGCCCGGACGAACTCCTCGAACGCTGGTTCGGCACCATCCATGGCCACCTCCTCGAACCCAGGACGTCCGGGCGGGGCGATCTGTTGCACGGCCGCCCAAAAAAACAGGCCCGGGCCGAAGCCCGGCCCGTCCCGCATACCGCGTGATCCCGCCGGCGTACGGGGCAGCGGAGCGGATGGCCGACTGCCTAAGCTCTGCCCCGTGTCTGCCACCACCGTCTTCGGCGTACCCACGAAGAACCGCCTCGACCACTACCCGGAGCTGCGCCCGTTGCGCCAGGCCCTGCTGTCGCGGGACTGGCCGGCGGTGACCCGGTTCTTCGCCGAACTCCCCGCCGACCAGGACCCGAGCGTGGCGGTGACGGTGGTCGCTGAGCTGCGGGGCGTGGAGACGTTCCTCGAGGGCGCTGCGGCGTCCTCGACCCTGGCGGCCACCCTGCTCGGCGCCCGCTGGGTGGTGATGGGCTGGGAGGTGCGTACGGGCCTCTACGCGAGCGAGGTGAGCCGGAAGCAGTTCGGGCAGTTCCACGCGTTCCTGGCCCGGGCCGACAACCTGCTCGGCGACGTGGTGATGGCGGAACCGGGCAATGTGGCAGCGTGGACGACGCGGGTACGCATCGCCCGCGGCCTGCAGGTGGGGCTCACCGAGGCGTGGCGGCGCTACAACCAGGCAGCCGGGGCTCAGCCACACCCGTTCACCGCCCAGCTGGACCTCGCCCAGCAGCTCTGTCCGAAGTGGGGCGGTTCCTTCCCGCAGCTGCACGCCTTCGCCCAGGTGTGCGCTGGGGAGGCGCCACCCGGCGCGCTGAACGCGGCCGTGGTGGCCGAGGCGCACATCGAACAGGCCCGCGCGGAGCCGTCGGCCTCGCGGTACATGCGGCAGCCGGAGGTACGCGAGCAGCTTCGTGACGCGGCGGCCCGGTCGGTGGGCCACCCCGCCTACCGGCCGGTCTACGGTTGGGTGCAGGCGCAGAGCAGCTTCGCGTACGCCTGGTCGCTGGCGGGGGACCGTCGCAGCGCCGCCCCCCACTTCGCCGCCCTCGGCAACCGGTTCACCTCCTACCCGTGGGAGTACTCCCAGGGCACCGGCGGGGTGACGTACAAGGCTCGGCAGCTCGCCGCGCTGATGACGCGAGGGCACCGCACCACCCGCGGGTGAGGGCGCCGCGGCACGCCGCACGGAACGATCACGGAACGCTCACGTCGGCGGTTCTGGCATCGTTGATGGCATGCCCGGGCTGATTCGATCACGTTTGACCGAATGGACCACCTTCGTACCCCTGATCGCGATCCTCGTGCTCGCCGTCACGTGGGGGCGGCACCTGGCCGGCGTGCTGGTCGCGGTGGTGGCCGCGCTGCTGGCGGGCGCCGTCCTGGCGGCCGTGCACCACGCGGAGGTGGTGGCACACAAGGTGGGCGAGCCGTTCGGCTCGCTGGTCCTCGCGGTGGCGGTCACCGTGATCGAGGTGGCGTTGATCGTCACGCTGATGATCAGCGGCGGCGACAAGACCCAGGCGCTGGCCCGGGACACCGTCTTCGCGGCCGTGATGATCACCTGCAACGGGATCCTCGGCCTCTCGCTGCTGATCGGGGCGCTGCGCCGCCGGGTGGCGGTCTTCAACCCGGAGGGCACCGGCGGGGCGCTGGCCACCGTGGCCACCCTCGCCACCCTCAGCCTGGTCGTCCCGACCTTCACCACCAGCCGGCCCGGGCCGGAGTTCTCCCCGGCGCAGCTCGCCTTCGCCGCGGTGGCCTCGCTCGCCCTGTACGGACTCTTCGTGCTGGTGCAGACCGGCCGGCACCGCGACTACTTCCTGTCGGTCACGCAGGGCGGACAGGTGGTGGACGCCGATGGCGACGGCCATGCCGACCCGCCGTCGACCCGCGCCGCGCTGGCCAGCCTCGCGCTCCTGATCGTGGCCCTGGTCGCAGTGGTCGGCAACGCCAAGATCATCTCACCGACCATCGAGGCCGGCGTCTCCGCGGCGAACCTGCCGCAGGCGTTCGTCGGGGTGATCATCGCCCTGCTGGTGCTGCTGCCGGAGACCCTCGCCGCCTCCCGCGCCGCCCGCCGCGACCGGGTCCAGATCAGCCTGAACCTGGCCCTCGGCTCCGCAATGGCCAGCATCGGGCTGACCATCCCCGCCATCGCGCTCGCCTCGATCTGGCTGGACGGGCCACTGCTGCTCGGCCTCGGCGGCACCCAGCTCACGCTGCTCGCGCTCACCGCCGTGACCGGCGTGCTCACCGTGGTGCCGGGCCGGGCGACCGTGCTCCAAGGCGGGGTGCACCTGGTGCTGCTCGCCGCGTTCGTCTTCCTCGCCGCCAGTCCGTAGGGCGGACACCGCCGGCCGGGCGGTCCCGACGGCGGCGCACGGCAGTCGGCTCGACGTCAGGACGGCTCGTCCGTCGCCCGCCGTGACTAGCATCGGCGGCGATGGAGCTACTGGAGCGGGCCGGCCCACTCGGGGCGCTGGACGAGCTGCTGACGGCCAGTGCCGCCGGTGGCCGCATCGCGCTCGTCGCCGGCGAGGCGGGCGCCGGCAAGTCCGCCCTGGTGGGCGCGTTCACGGCGACGGTCGGGGCCCGGGCCCGGGTGCTCCAGGGCGGCTGCGACCCGCTGCTCACCCCGCGCGCCCTCGGCCCGCTGCACGACATCGGCCGGCAGGTCGGCGGGGCGCTCGCGGAGCGGCTCGCCGACAGCCGGGCCGGCGACGGGCGGGAGGGTGAACGCCGGGGCGTGCTCTTCGACGCCCTCCTCGACGAGCTGGCCGGCCCTCGGCAACGCCGCCGACCGGTGCTGGTGATCGAGGACGCGCACTGGGCGGACGAGGCCACCCTCGACCTGACCGCGTTCCTCGGCCGCCGGCTGGCCGGCTGCCGCGCCCTGCTGGTGCTCACCTACCGCGACGACGAGGTGGGTCCGGAGCACCCCCTGCACGCGGTGCTCGCCGGGCTGCCGCGCGCGCTGGTGCGCCGGCTGCCGCTGGCACCGCTGTCCACCGCCGCCGTCGAGGAGCTGGCCCGCCGCGCCGGTCGCTCCCCCGCCGGCCTCTACCAGGCCACCGGGGGCCACCCGCTGCTGGTCACCGAGGTCCTGGCCGCCGCCGGGCCGGGCGTCCCGCCGACCGTACGCGACCTGGTGGCCGCCCGGCTCGCCGCGCTCAGCCCGGCCGCGCGGGAGGTGGCCCGGCTGGTGTCGGTGGTGCCGTCCCGGATCGAGTCGCACCTGCTCGCCGGGGAGCCGCCGACGGCCGTCGAGGAGTGCCTGGCCGGCGGCCTGCTGGTGCCGGCGGAGGACGCCGTGCGGTTCCGCCACGAACTGCTCCGCCGGGCGGTCCGGGACGGCCTCTCCCCGGTACGCCGCGCGGCCCTGCACGCGGCGGTGCTGGCCCGGCTCGCCGACCGGTCCGATGTGGACGTCGCCCGGCTGGTGCACCACGCGCACCACGCCGACGACGCGGCGGCCGTGCTCCGGTGGGCGCCGCTGGCCGCGCGCCGGGCCGCGGCCGTCGGCGCCCACCGGCAGGCCGTCGCCCACTACGCGGTGGCCCTGCCGCGCGCGGCCGGACTGCCGGCGGCGCGCCGGGCGGAGCTGCTGGAGGCGTACTCGTCCGCCGCCTACCTCGCCGGGCTGGGCGCGGAGGCCCTCGCCGCCCGACGGGAGGCGCTCGCGCTGCGGGAGGCCGACGGCGCTGCCGTCCCGATCGGCGAGAACCTGCGCTGGCTCTCCCGGCTCTGCTGGTGGACCGGGGACAGCGGGGCCGCCCGCGCGGCGGCCACCCGGGCCGTGGAGGTGCTGGAGTCGGCGCCGCCCGGCCGGGAGCTGGCCATGGCGTACAGCGGGATGGCGCAGCTGCTGATGCTGGCCAACCGGGACGACGAGGCGATCGACTGGGGTGACCGGGCGCTCGCGCTGGCGGGCCGCATCGGGGATCGGGACACCGAGGCGCACGCGCTGGTCAACGTCGGGTCGGCGCGGCTGCAGCGCGGCGACCCGGACGGTGTCGAGCTGCTGGAACGGGCACACGTCCAGGCCGCGCTCGACGGGCTCGACGACCACGCCGCGCGGGCCCTGGTCAACCTCGCCACCATGTCCGTCGAGCGGTACGACCTCGAGGCGGCCGGCGCCCGACTGGAACGCGCGCTGGAGTTCACCACCGGGCGGGATCTCGACGGGTACGCCCGCCACCTGTTGGGCTACCGGGCCCGGCTGCGGCTGCTGCTGGGCGACTGGACGGGCGCGCTGGCCGACGCCGAGACCGCCCTCGCCGGCTCCCGACAACCCGGCGGCAGCCTGGTGCCGGCGCTGCTCGTCCGCGGCCTGCTCCGCTCCCGGTACGGCGATCCGGCGGCGGCGGACGAGCTGACCAAGGTGGCCGGGTGGGCGTACGGCACGGGAGAGCTCCAGTTCGTCGGCCAGGCGGCGGCGGCCCTCGCCGAGCACCACTGGCTCGACGGCGAGCCGGAGCGGGCCGCCGCCGAGGCCCGGCGCGGCTACGAGCTGGCCGTCGCGGCGGGCGAGCCGTGGTTCACCGGGGAGCTGGCGTACTGGCGGTGGCGGGCCGGGGAGCTGACGTCGGCGCCGGAGGTGGCCGCGTTGCCGTACCGGCGGCTGCTCGACGGCGACTGGGCCGGCGCGGCCGACGAGTGGCGGCGCCTCGACTGCCCGTACCGCCGAGCGGAGGCCCTGGCCTGCGGAGACGCGGAGGCGGCGGGCGAGGCGCTACGGATCCTGGACGCCCTGGGCGCGGTCCGGACGGCCCGGCGGCTCCGGGCCGAGCTGCGCGGGCGCGGCCTGGCCCGGGTGCCGCGCGGCCCGCGACCCGCGACGACGGCCAACCCGCCCGGGCTGACCGCCCGGCAGCTGGAGGTGCTGACGCTGGTCGCCGACGGGCTGAGCGACACCGAGATCGCCGCGCGGCTGTCGCTGTCGGCGCGCACGGTCGGGCACCACGTCTCCGCGGTCCTCGGCAAGCTGGCCGTGCCCAACCGGGGGCAGGCCGCCGCAGTCGCGCGGCGGCAGGGTCTGGTGCCGCCAACATAGGTGGTTCTCCCCATGTCCGGCCGCCGCCGCAGCCCTAGCGTCACCGGCAACCGAACGAAGGGCGCTGCCATGACCAGCATGATCGACCTGGCCGCCGTCAAGGCGCGGCAACAGCAGACCTGGGCCAGCGGCGACTACGGCGCCGTCGCCGCCCGCATCCACCTCGTCTCCGAGCTGCTGGTCGAGGCGGCCGACCTCGCCGCCGGAGCGACCGTGTTGGACGTGGCGACCGGCACCGGCAACGCGGCGATCGCGGCGGCCCGCTGCGGCTGCCGGGTGACCGGCGTCGACTACGTACCGGAGCTGCTGGAACGCGCGCACGCGCGGGCCGTGGCGGAGCGGCTGCCGGTGACCTTCGCGACCGGTGACGCCGAGCGGCTCGCCTACCCGGACGCCTCGTTCGACGCGGTGCTCTCCTGCGTCGGGGTGATGTTCGCGCCGGACCAGGAGCGGGCGGCCGCCGAGCTGGTCCGGGTCTGCCGGCCCGGCGGCACGGTCGCGCTTGCGGCCTGGACGCCGGAGGGCTTCATCGGCGACCTGTTCCGCACGGTCGGCCGGCACGTCCCGCCGCCCGCGGGGCTGCGCGGGCCGGTCGAGTGGGGTCGCGAGGAACGGCTGGCCGAGCTGTTCGGGGCGACGCTGCGTGACTTGCGGGCCACCCGACGGACCTTCGTCCTCCGCTTCACCGCGCAGGAGGAGTTCGCCGATTTCTTCCGGGTCAACTACGGGCCCTCACTGAAAGCGTTCGAGGCGCTCGACGAGCAGCGGCGGCCGGCGCTGCACGCCGATCTGGTCGAGCTGGCCCGGCGGTACGACCGCTCCACCGACGGCACCGTCCGCATCCCGGCGGAGTACCTGGAGGTGGTGGCGACCCGGGCGTGACGCTGCCCGGCCGCTTCGCCGTGCGAGGACCGCTCAGTCGTGCAGCTCGGTGCGCGCCACCTCGGCGAACGCGGTGGTCAGGTAGCCCTCCAACGGCCGGCCGGTGACCGCCAGCAGGTCGGCGACGAGAAGTGGGGCGTGCCGGGCGATCGCCGCCGGGTCCGGCGGGGTGTCGTCGTCGCCCGGGCCGTACACGCCCAGGGCGCTGGCCAGCAGAACCAGCAGCACGTGCGGGTCCACGTCGGGCCACCACGCCGCCACGTCCCGCACGCAGCGTTCCAGCACCTGTCGTACGTCGTCGCCGTCCAACCCGTCCGGGTGGGTCTCCTCCAGCAGCAGCCGGACCACCCCGCCGAGCACCAGACCGGCCCGGTCTGCGCCGGTGAGCCGGTCGACGGCCGGCTCGTACGCCCCGGCGTCCCGGGCCCGGGCGGCGGCGACCGCGTCGGTGGCGGCGACCGCGATCTCGCGGGCCGGGGCGGGCAGGTGTCGCCAGGTGACGGTCACCGGCCCAGCATCCCAGACGGGGTGTGGTTGCTCACCCGGCGGCCCGCCGGTACGCGTGGCCGCCGATAAACGGCTCGCGGGGCGTCGTACCCACCGCACAGAATCCAGGCATGCTGCGCCGCGCCCTACCTGCCCGCCCGGAAGCTCGCCGGATCCTGCTCGGCACCCTGCTCTCGGCCGTCGGGCGCGGCCTGACCCTGCCGTTCCTCTTCATCTACCTCACCGACGTGCGCGGGCTGACCGACACCCGGGCCGGTCTGGTGATCGGCTGGTTCGGCGCGGTGACCCTGGCCCTGTCGCCGGTGGGCGGCACGCTGATCGACCGGTTCGGGGCCCGCCGGGTGGTGCTGCCCTGCCTGGTGGTGGAGGCCGTGGGCACCGGCTCGCTCGCCCTGGTCGACTCGACCGCGTCGGCGTTCGCGGTCGCCACGCTGATCGCGGTGGGCGGCTCCGCGCTCTGGTCCGGGCAGACCACCATCCTCGCCTCGCTGACCGACGACGGCGAGCGGCAGCGGGTCTTCGGCCTCCAGTTCGCCCTGCTCAACCTCGGCATCGGGGTGGGTGGCCTGATCTCCGGCGCGGTCGTGGACACCGCCCGGCCGATCACCTTCCAGGCCATCTACCTGCTGGACGCGCTGAGCTACCTGATGCCGGGGCTGATCCTGCTGACCCTGCCGCACGTCGGCCGCCGGCTCGCCGCCGCACCGACCGCCGGGGACCGGCCGTCGACCGGGGGCTACCTGACCGTGCTGCGGGACCGGCCGTTCCGCCGCCTGGTCATCTTCGGCCTGGTCCTCACCACCTGCGGGTACGCGCAGATCGAGGTGGGCTTCACCGCGTACTCCATCCGGGTGGTCGAGGTGACGCCGCGGGTGGTGGCCTGGGCGCTGGCCGCCAACACCGTGATGATCGTGCTCTCCCAACTGCTGGTGATCCGCCGGATGGAGGGGCGCAGCCGGACCGGCGGGCTCGCCGCGGTCGGCGCGGTCTTCGCGACCGCCTGGCTGGTGCTCGGCGCCGCCGGCGTGATCGGTACAGGTAACGCTCTGGTCGCCGCGCTCAGCGTGGTGGCCTGCGCGGCGATCTTCGGTTTCGGCGAGACGATGCTGTCGCCGGTGATGCCCGCGCTGACCAACGCGCTCGCCACCGACGAGCTGCGCGGCCGGTACAACGCGATGAGTTCGATGATCTTCGGGGTCAGCGGGATCATCGGCCCGGTCACCGCCGGCCCGCTGATCGGCGCCGCCGACGGGCGGATCTGGGTGGTCGTCGTGGTCGCCGGCTGCCTGACCGCCTCCGTGCTGGCCCTGTCGCTGCGCCGGCTCCTGACTCCCGCCCAGGACGGCCGCCTCACCCCGGCCCTCGCCCGGGACCCGGAACCCGCCGCCCGTTGAGGGTGGGAATGCGGACGGGCCCCGGAGCGGATGCTCCGGGGCCCGTCGTCGCGAGGGCCGGCCGTCAGGCGGCGGGGACCTCGGTGGTGGTCTGGATCCGGTCCAGCGTCGGCGCGGAGACCGGCGACTTCGCGGTCAGGTACGCGACGAAGGCGTCCAGGTCGATCATGCCGGTGACCGGGTTCGTGCCGCCCGTGAGGACGCTGAACCCGTCGCCGCCGCCGGCGAGGAAGTTGTTCACCGTGACCCGGTAGGTCGCGGTGTCGGTGACCGGGGCACCGTTGATGGTGAGGCTGCCCCGGACCACCCGGGTGCCACCGCACGGCGCGCCGGCCGCGGCGGTGGTGCCGTTCGGGTCGACCACGTAGTGCACGGTCGAGGAGGCGTACAGCACCCGGGCGACCGTGAACTGCTGCTCCACCATGCAGTAGAGCTGCGCCCCGGTGAGGTTCAGCGTCACCAGGTTGTTGGCGAACGGCTGCACTGTGAACGCCTCGGAGTAGGTGACCGGGCCGGCGTCGAGGTCGGCGCGGACGCCACCGGGGTTCATGAACGCGGCGACCGCGTTCTGCTCGTCGTCGGTGGCGGCGAGCTGGGCGTCGGCGATCAGGTTGCCCAGCGGCGACTCACCGGTCTGGTACGTCGGCTTGCCGTTGGCGTCGACGCCGGTCTGGTACAGGTTCTCCTGCGTCTTGGTGATCGCCGTGGTGGTCTCGCCGACCACCTTGTCGGCGACCGGGCCGAGCGCGGTCTTGTACCGGGTGATCAGCTCGGTGCTCGCCGGGTCCTTGGCGACGTCCCGGGTGACCACGACGTTGTTCGCCTTGGCGGTGATCACGTCACCGGTACGGCGGTCGATCTGCAGGTTGATGTCGGTGACCAGGCGCCCGAACGAGCTGGCGCTGGTGACCAGCTTGCCGTTGATGTTGCAGTTGTACGCGGCGTGGGTGTGCCCGCTGACGATCACGTCGATCGACGGGTCCATCCGGTTGGCGATGTCGACGATCGGCCCGCTGAAGCCGGTGCAGTCGTTGATCCCGCCACCGTTCTGCACGCCGCCCTCGTGCAGCAGCACGACGATGGTCTCGACGCCCTTGGCGCGCAGGATACGGGCGTACTTGTTGGCGGTCTCCGCCTCGTCGGCGAAGGTGAGGCCGGCGACGCCCTGCTGGCTGACGATCTGCGGGGTGCCCTCCAGGGTCATCCCGATGAAGCCGACCTTGACCCCGTCGACCTTCTTGATGCCGTACGGCGGCAGCAGCGGCTCGCCCGTGGCGGTCTTGAAGGCGTTGGCGGAGAGGTACTGGAAGTTGGCGCCCGCGAACGGGGTGCCGTCGGCGCAGCCGTCCACCGGGTGGCAGCCGCCGTTCTGCATCCGGAGCAGCTCGGTGGCGCCCTCGTCGAACTCGTGGTTGCCGACGCTGGTGAACTCGAGCCCGGCGAGGTTCATCTCCTCGATCGTCGGCTCGTCGTGGAAGGCCGCGGAGAGCAGCGGGGAGGCGCCGATCAGGTCACCGGCGGCGACCGTGATGGTGTGCTCCCGCTCCTCCTCGGTGGTGCCGCGGAGCTGGGCGAGCCGGGTCGCCAGGTACTCCGCGCCACCGGCCGGCTGGCCGGCGATGGTGCCGCTGGACCCGGTCGGCGGCTCCAGGTTGCCGTGGAAGTCGTTGATGGCGAGCAGCTTGACGTCGACCGGCTTGGGGCCGGCCTCGGCCTGGTTGGGGTTGGCGGCGACCGTGCCGAGCGCGGTCGCGGCGAGCGCGACCAGGCCGACGGCGGCCCGGCGCATCCCGGGGACGGACATGGAACTCCTCGTGAGAATCGGCGCGTGGCGGTCCGGACGATGGTTCGCCCGGCGACCCTGAGCCGTGCCGTGACAGGGGTCGATGGCGGGTGACGGCGGTCGGGGGATGCCGCCCCGCCGGGGCAAGCTTGCCATCCGTGAAGCGATCGGTCGACCGGTGCAGTTCATCTGAACGATGGATATGGACGGCGAACTGTGCCGGTCTGCCCGACGAGTCCGACATGACGGGCAGGTGAATTCCTTCGCGACCGTCCGTTGTCACCGGTCGCGGGCCGAGAAACCAGCCGAACGGCGGCGCAGATCGGCCCTCCGGGACGGATCGCTCCGCTTCCCGGTCCTCGCAGGAGAAGACTGTCCGATAGGGATCAGAAGTGAATATCTTTCTGGGGTTTGGCCGGATTAGCCGGGGTACGAAATTGGTGCAAGGGCAAACCAACGGAAGGAAGAATTCATGCGCGCAGCACGATTCCGCACCGCCTTCGTCGCCCTGACCGCCGCCACGGGGTTGGTCCTCGGTAGCACCGGCGTGGCCCAGGCGGCCCCGGTCAGCCAGCAGGCCCCAACCGTCGCGCCGGCCGCGTCCGGCGTGAGCACGCCGGTCACCGGTAGCTTCACGGACGCTCTCGGCGGGGCCGGCACCTTCGCCGGCACCTTCACCCCGACCCGGTTCGTCAACCAGAACGGTCAGCTGGCCGCGGTCGGCACGTTGACCGGCACCCTGACGAACGCGGCGGGCACCTCGCTCGGCGCCGCGACCCAGCAGGTCACCGTGCCGGTCCAGGTCAGCGGCACCTGCGACATCCTCAACCTGGATCTCGGCCCGCTGGACCTCAACCTGCTCGGCCTCCAGGTGCACCTCAACGAGGTCGTGCTCGACATCACCGCCCAGCAGGCCCCGGGCAACCTGCTCGGTAACCTGCTCTGCGCGGTCGCCGGCCTGCTCGACCACACCGGCGGCGCGGGCGGCGCCCTGAACGGGCTGGTCGCCCTGCTCAACCGGATCCTGTCCGTCCTCTGACGGACCTGACCCACCCGCAAAGCTGAGGGCGGAGGCCGCCGGGATCAGCCCGGCGGCCTCCGCTCGTCCGGGCCGGGTCGGCCCCTTACGATCAATTGCAGCGCCAGGTCGTCGATCAGCACCGGATCCGGGCCGTATTCGGGGTCGGCCCCGGATGGCAGGGGCACACGCCGCGCCGTACCGTCCCGCTCCGCGCCGTCACGTGGCCGGTCCACCGCCTCAGAACCAGCAGGTCTGCCCGGCGGCGTGGCTGACCTGGACGGTGTGCGTGACGCAACCGCCGTCGGTCACCCGGTGCAGCAGGAACGCGGTCGGCTCGGCGACCAGCCCGATCGCCTCGTCGTCGCTCATCGTCAGCGAGGCCTGCACCCAGGTGCTCGGCGCGGTGGTGAGCACCGTGCCGGCGAAGGCGGCGGTGACCGCACGGTGCAGGTGGCCGGCGGTGACGCGTACGACATGGGGGTGCCGGCCGATCACCTCGGCGAGCGCGTCGGAGTCGGCGAGCCGGATGGCGTCGGCGGCCGGGACGCCGACGGCGACCGGCGGATGGTGCAGGCACACGACGGCCGGCACCTCCGGCCGGCCGGCCAGCACCCCGTCGAGCCAGGCCAACTGGTCGTCGCCGAGCCGTCCACCGCTGCCACCGGCGACGAGCGAGTCCAGCACCACGACGGTCGCCTCCGGATGGTCGACGTGGTAGTACGCCGAGAAGCCGCCACCCAGGTAGGGCGTCCCGCCGAAGGTGTCCAGCAGCGACTCCCGGTCGTCGTGGTTGCCGGTGGCGAGGTGGACCGGCAGCGGGAATCGTCCGATGATCTCGCGGAGCGCCACGTACTCGTCGGTGCGGCCGTGGTTGACCAGGTCGCCGGTGATCACCACGGAGTCCGGGCGGGGGCGCAGCGCCAGCACCCGGCCGAGGGCGCGGTGCAGCCCGGCGGCCTGCTCGGCGGCGAGCGGGCCGGTGGTCACGTGCGGGTCGCTGAGCTGGGCGATGAGCATCGACGCCTCCTCGGGACCGGGACCCTCACGCTATCGCCGACCACCCCCACCGCGCGGCCCCGCCGTACCCACAGGCCGCGCCCACAGCCTGTGGATAGCACATGTGTACGAAGGTCGCCGCACCCGTCGCTGAGTAGTCTTGATCGCGCCCCCCGGCGCCGACCCGGGCCCCTCCCACCAGGAACGACGTGGATCACCAGCGAGTCATCCGAGACGTCACGGTCCGCCTCCCGATGGCGTCGACCGCCCTGGAGGCGTGCCAGTGGACCGTCGCCGCGCTCGCCCGGCACACCCCGGCCACCCTCTCGATCCTGCTCCAGGTCCACGACCGCCTCCGCTGCGTCGCGGCCACCGGCGCCTGGCAGGTCTTCTCCACCGTGCCGCCGAAGACCGGCATCGTCGGCCGGGTGTACGCCTCCGGCGAGCCCGCCACCGTCGGAGACGTCAGCACCGACCCCGACTACCTCCCGGTACGCCCCGACGTGGCCGCCGAGCTCTGCGTACCGGTGCTGGACCCGGCGGGGCGGCCGATCGGCGTACTCGACCTGCAGTGGAGCGGTCCGGTGGAGCTGGGCCCGTGGCGGGAGACCGCAGTGCGGCTCGCCGCCCGGCTGGGCGCCCGGATCACGGCGCTCGGCGGACCGCCGGCCGAGAGCCGCAGCGAGAAGCTGCTCCGGCACGCCGCCGCGATGACCTCGGCCCCCACCGACTGGGACCTGATGACCGCCGCGATCACCGCGGCCCGGGACGTCTCGACCCTCTCCGCAGCCGTACTGGTCCTCTCGGGCCGGCGCGGGGCCCGGCTCGGCGCGCCGACCAGCGCCCCCGGAGAGCTGGAGGCGCGGATCCGCGCCGAACTGACCGAGGCCGGTGGCGACCCGCTCGGCCGGCTGATCGCCCGGGCCCACCGGCACGGCGCGGCGTACACCCTGGGCGAGGCCGGACACCCGCCGACCGACGACTACCTGCCGTTGGCCCGCGCCGGGGCGCGCACCCTGGTGGCGGTGCCGGTCGGGCCGCCGGAGGCCGGCGGGGTGCTGCTGGTCGCGGACGAACGACTGCTCCGGCCCGATCCCACCACGGTCAACCTGATGGAGTTGCTGGCCGGGCAGGCGTGGACCTGCCTGGACCGGCTGCGCACCCTGGCCCGGCTACGCGAGCAGGCCAGCTTGGACCCGCTCACCGGGTTGCGGCACACCGGGCCGTTCGGGCAGCGGATCGCCACCGCCACGCCGGGGCGTACCGCCCTGCTGGCGATCGACGTGGACGGCTTCAAGGACGTCAACGACACGTACGGCCACCAGGCCGGCGACCGGCTGCTGGTCGGGCTGGCGCGGGCGCTGGAGCAGGCGCTGCGGCAGGGCGACGAGCTGTACCGGATCGGCGGCGACGAGTTCGTCGCGGTGATCGAGGTGAACCGTCCCGAGGAGGCGCTCCGGATCGCCGAGCGCCTCACCGAGGCGGCCCGCCGTACCGGCCGCACCATCAGCGTCGGCGTCGCCCTGCCCCAACCCGGCGAGGCCCCGGAGTTGACCCTCCGCCGCGCCGACCAGGCCCTCTACGCGGTCAAGCGCCACGGCCGCGACGGCGTCCGCCTCGCCGCCGCCTGACCCCCACCCGCGTTCTCGCCCCACTTCCCCGCGATCTTGGCGGGGGTTAGGGGTGGGTTAGGTCTTTGGCCAGGAGTTCGGCGACCTGGGCGGTGTTGAGGGCGGCGCCCTTGCGGAGGTTGTCGCCGGTGACGAAGAGGTCGAGGGCTCTCGGGTCGTCGACGGCGCGGCGGATGCGGCCGACCCAGGACGGGTCGGTGCCCACCGCGTCGATCGGCATCGGGAACTCGCCCGCGGCGGGGTCGTCGACCAGGATCACGCCGGGCGCGTTGCGTAGCGCCTCGCGGGCGCCCTCGGCGTGCACCTCGGTGGCGAAGACCGCGTGCACGGCGACCGAGTGGCCGGTCACCACCGGCACCCGGACGCAGGTGGCCGAGACCTTGAGGTCGGGCAACCCGAGGATCTTGCGCGACTCGTTGCGCATCTTCAGCTCCTCGGACGACCAGCCGCCGTCGGCCAGCGAGCCGGCCCAGGGCACCACGTTGAGCGCCAGCGGGGCCGGGAACGGCCCCAGTTCGTCGCCGACCGCCTGCCGCACGTCGCCCGGGCGGGACCCCAGCACCCGGTCCCCGGCGATCTTGCTGAGCTGGGCGTGCAGCGTGTCCACGCCGGTCTGACCCGCCCCGGAGACCGCCTGGTACGAGGCGAGCACCAGCTCGCGCAGGCCGTACTCGCGGTGCAGCGGCGCGATCGCCACGATCATCGTCAGGGTGGTGCAGTTGGCGTTGGCGATGATCCCCTTGGGCCGGTTGCGCACCTGCTCGGGGTTGATCTCCGGGACCACCAGCGGGACGTCCCGGTCCATCCGGAAGGCACCCGAGTTGTCCACCGCGACCGCACCACGGCTGACCGCGATCGGCGCCCACTCGGCGGAGACCTCGTCGGGCACGTCGAACATGGCCACGTCGACCCCGTCGAACGCCTCCGGCGTGAGGGCCCGGACGGTCAGCTGCTCGCCGCGGCACTGCACCTGCCGCCCCACCGAACGCTCCGAGGCGAGCAACCGGATCTCACCCCAGACGTTGCGCCGGGAGGAGAGCAGCTGGCACATCACCGTGCCGACGGCACCGGTCGCCCCAACCACGGCGAGGGTGGGCAGCGACGACATCCGGTTACCGCCCGGTCCCCGCGTAGACCACGGCTTCGGATTCGCCGCCCAGCTCGAAGGCGTCGTGGATGGCCCGGACCGCCTTGTCGAGGTCGGTGTCCCGGCAGACCACCGAGACCCGGATCTCGGACGTGGAGATCATCTCGATGTTGACCCCGGCCGCACCCAGCGCGGCGAAGAAGCCGGCCGCGACGCCGGGGTGGGACCGCATGCCGGCGCCGATCAGGGAGACCTTGCCGACGTGGTCGTCGTAGAGGAGGCCCTTGAACTTGACCACCTCCTGGATCTTGCTGAGCGCCGCCATCGCCGTCGGACCGTCCGTCTTGGGCAGCGTGAACGAGATGTCCGTCCGGCCGGTGCCCTCGGTGGAGACGTTCTGCACGATCATGTCGATGTTGATCTCGGCGCCGGCCACGGTGTCGAAGATCCGCGCGGCGGCGCCCGGCTCGTCGGGCACGCCGACGATGGTGATCTTCGCCTCGCTGCGGTCGTGAGCGACCCCGGTGATCAGTGCCTGCTCCACAGGAAGGTCCTCCATGAATCCGGTGACCATGGTGCCGGTGTTGGTCGAGTATGACGAACGGACGTGGATCGGCAACCCCGCCCGCCGGGCGTACTCCACGCTACGCAGGTGCAGCACCTTCGCGCCGCAGGCGGCCAGCTCCAGCATCTCCTCGTAGGTGATCTGCTTGATGTGCCGGGCGTCGGGCACGATCCGCGGGTCGGCGCTGAAGATGCCGTCCACGTCGGTGTAGATCTCGCAGACGTCGGCGTCCAGCGCGGCGGCCAGCGCCACGGCCGTGGTGTCCGAGCCGCCCCGGCCCAGCGTGGTGACGTCCTTGGTGTCCTGCGAGACGCCCTGGAAGCCGGCCACGATGACCACCGCGCCCTCGTCCAGCGCGCCCTTGAGCCGGCCCGGCGTGACGTCGATGATCCGCGCCTTGCCGTGCACCGAGGTGGTGATCACGCCGGCCTGCGAGCCGGTGAACGAGCGGGCCTCGTACCCCAGGTTGTGGATCGCCATGGCGAGCAGCGCCATGGAGATCCGCTCCCCGGCGGTGAGCAGCATGTCCAGCTCGCGGCCGGGCGGCAGCGGGCTGACCTGGTTGGCCAGGTCGAGCAGCTCATCGGTGGTGTCGCCCATCGCGGAAACCACCACCACCACGTCGTCGCCGGCCTTGCGGGCGGCCACGATGCGCTCGGCCACCCGCTTGATCCGCTCGGCATTGGCGACGGAGGACCCGCCGTACTTCTGCACCACGAGTGCCACGACGGTGCACTCCCTCCCAGCGACCCTGAGCGTGCCGACGCCGCCGGGATTCGGTCCGGCGGCGCGTGTCAGACCTCATCAGGGTATCGGGCGGCGCGCGGCGCCGGGACGGGTGATCCCACCATCCGGCCCGGCGCCGGCCGGCCCGCCAGGCCGGACCCAGTGGCGGAGGGCCGCGCGACACGCCGGTACGCGAGCCGTCCGGCGGACTCCCGGGACCCGTCCCCGCACCGCAGAATGTCCCGGTGCACGCTCACCTCCGCGCGGCCCGGCGACTGACCGGCGCCCTGGCGATCACCCTGCCGGCGCTCCTCGCCGCCTGCACCGCCGACCAGCCGACGCCGGCCCCGCTCGCCACCGCCGACCCGGTGCCGGCCGGGGTGGACGCGGCGCGCGACGAACTGGCCGGGCTGGCGGCCGCCGCGCAGGACCGCCACCTCACCGCGCGGTACGCGTTCGGCACGGCCGACACACCGGACCGGACGGTCGTGGTGACCAGCGCGAACGACGGCACCTGGCGGGTCGACGTGCCGGCGTGGGGACTGGGCGGCACGGTGGACGTCTCGCTGGCCACCACCGCGGACGGGCTCTTCCAGTGCGCGCTGCCGTCGGCGGGCCGGCCCGAGCCGGCCACCTGCGTCCGCCTCGGCGACCCCGACGACGCCGTGCCCCGGCGGCTCGATCCCCGGGTGCAGCACCCGTTCACCGACTGGCTGGAGGTGCTCACCGACCGGCGGGCCCCACTGGCGGTCTCCCCCGCCACGCCGCCGACCGGCGCCACCGGCCAGTGCTACTCGGTCGAGTCGACCTCCGCCTCGCTGAACGCCCCGCTGGACGTGGGCATCTACTGCTACCGGCCGGACGGGACCCCGACCGCGGTCCGCGCCGACTTCGGCACCGTCCGGCTGGCCGGCGAGCCCGGCCCGGCGCCGGCCACCGTGCAACTCGCCGGGCCGGTGGTGGACGACGACCCGGTCGGTCACGCGGCGCCGTCCCCGTCCGACAGCCCGAGCGCGGGAACGCCCTGACCCTGCGTCACGTTACGGGTGCTCTTCGCCACATCCGGCCGCCCCGCACCGAGGGGCGAATCGCCCATAGGGGAACCTATCCCCATGGCCGACCTCACCCCGTTGCTCGCCTTCCGCTGGAGCCCACGGTCCTTCGACCCGAACGCCGAGCTGGCCGGCGACGAGGCGTCCTCGCTGCTCGAAGCCGCCCGCTGGGCCCCATCGGCGGGAAACGCCCAGCCGTGGCGGTTCGCCCTCGGGCGCCGGCAGGACGAGACCTGGAAGCGGATCCTGGTCAGCCTGACCGCCGCCGACCAACGCTGGGCCCGGCACGCCGCCGCCCTGGTGGTCGGCGCGCACACCGGCGGCGACGCCGAACGGGCCGCGTACGACCTGGGCCAGGCGATCGCCCACCTGACCGTGCAGGCCACCGCGCTCGGCCTGCACGTGCACCAGCTCACCCGCTTCGACCGGGCCGGACTCGCCGCCGAGTTGGACCTGCCACCGGACGTCCGGCCGCTGGTGGTGGCCGCCGTCGGGCGACTCGGCGACCCGCTCGCCCTGCCCGAGGAACTGCGCCACCGGGAGACCGGACTGCGCCACCGCCACCCGGTCGCCGCGCTGCTGCTCCACTGACCCGGGCCCCGCTCCCCGCGCCCAAGATCCGCGCAACGTCACGGAACGAGTGGCCTCGGCGCGCCGGGAGGCAGCACTTTCCCGGAAAGCGCGCGGACCCGGCTGCGGCCGCTCACTCCCCCCGGCTGGCCCGGAGCAGGACCGCGGCGGCCTCGGTGCCCCGGTAGAGGACGTGCCGGCCCTGCCGGGACCGGGAGACCAGGCCGGCGGCGTGCAGGGCGGACAGGTGCTGGGAGACGTTCCCGCCGGACATTCCCGTCCGCCGGGCGAGGTCGGTGGTGGTGGCCGCCGGGTCGAGCAGGTTGAGCAACGCCGCCCGCGCCGACCCGATCACCCGGGCCAGGGGGTCGCCGGCCGCCACCGGGGGCGTCTCCCAGAGGGTGGCCACCGCGCGCACGGGGTACGTGCCGCCAGGCAGCGAGTCCTCCAGCAGGTTCCACAGCACCCGCCGGTCGGTGAAGATGCCCGGGTTGAGCGCCAGCCCCCGGCCACCCAGGTCGAAGTCGAGCTGCCAGGGGTCGTCGCTCACCACCCGGTCACCGGTCCAGCGCAGGCTGGCGTGCAGCTGGCCGAAGAGCTGCCCGGCGCCACCCTCGGCCAGCAGAGCGGCCCGGTGGGCGATGTCCGCCTCCAGCAGCGCCCGGATCCGGGGCCAGGCCGGGGCGATCGCCTCGTCGTACCAGACGCGCAGGGCGGTGACCAGCTCCGGCAGCCGGCCACCGGGGTCGTCGCACAGGGCTCGCCCGAACGGGCTCAGCGGACGGTTCGGGGTGGTGGCGAGCAGGTCCCGGACCACCACGTCGGGCGGGGTGGCGGCGATCTGGCCGAGCAGCTCGACCAGCGGCCGGACCCGGACGGCCACGTCGGGGCGGCGGAGGGTCACCCGGGCCTGGTCGATCCAGGGCAGGTGCACGGCGTGCCGGACCGGGTCGTCCAGCGCCCACATGCTGGAGACCGTCTCCCAGACCGGAGAGACGGCGAACCGCACCCCCGCGACATCGGACGCGCCGAACCGCAGCTGCGACATCCTCCACCCCCCGTCGAGAATTCGGCTCAGCCTAAAAGGCTCGACCGGACCGTGGGGGGCACGGTTGGCTCATGTTCCATGGGGACCAGGGACGCCATCCGCACCGCCGTCCGGCACGTCGTACCGCCGGCCGGGCTGACCCGCGCCCTGGCCGTGCAGGCCATGGTGTACGCGGTCGGCCACGGCCTCTTCATGGCCGGCAGCGTGGTCTTCTTCACCCGGGCGCTCGGCCTCAGCCCCACCCAGGTCGGGCTCGGGCTGTCGATCGCCGCCGGGGTGTCCCTGCTCGGGACGGTCCCGCTCGGCGCGGTGACCGATCGGTACGGCGCGCAGCGGGTATGGCTGGTCGGCATCTTCGCCGAGGCGGTGCTCTTCGGGGCGTACCCCTTCGTGGGTGGCTTCGCCGGCTTCCTGGCCGTGGTGGTGGCGCTTGCCGTGGTGGACGCGACCACGGGGGTGGCCCGGCAGGTCTACTCGATCAACGTGCTCCGCCCGGAGGAGCGGGTGACCGCACTGGCGTACCAGCGCTCGGCGTTGAACGTCGGATTCGGGCTGGGCGCGGTGATCAGCGGCGTGGTGCTGGCCGTCGACACGATGGCCGCGTACCGGGGAATGGTCTGGTTCAACGCCGTCATGCTGCTGGTCACCGCGGTCTTCGTGTACCGGCTGCCCCGGGTCCCGGTGACCGCGGCGCCCGCCCAGCGGACCAGCCGGCTCGCGGTGTTCCGCGACCGGCCGTTCCTGGCGGTGTCGCTGCTGGCCGGGCTGCTCAGCTCGCACGGCACGCTCTACCTGGTGGTGCTGCCGCTCTGGGTGCTCAGCCACACCGACGCCCCGCGCACCCTGATCGCCGCGCTGGTGCTGCTCAACACGATCCTCGCGGTGCTGCTCCAGGTACGGGCCAGCCGGGGTGCCGAAACGGTGGCCGGCGCCGGCCGGGCGCTGCGCACCGGGGGCCTGCTGATCGCGCTGTTCTGCCTGATCCTGCCGGTGTCGGCGCTTACCGGCGGGGTGACGACCATCGTGGTGCTGGTCGGCGCGGCGGCGGTGCTCACCCTCGCCGAGTTGGTCCAGTCGGCCGGTGCCTGGGGGATCACCAGCACGCTGCCGCCGGCCGCGCACCGGGGCGCGTACGTCGGCGCGTTCCGGCTCGGCGGGCAGTTCGAGAACCTGGCCGCGCCGGCCGGGCTCACCGCGCTGGGGGTGAGCACCGGCGGCTGGGGGTGGCTGCCGATGGCCGCGCTCTTCGCCGCCGCCGCCCTGGCGGCCGTGCCGATGGTCGCCTGGGCCGACCGTCGCCCGCGCCTCGGCGAGAGCGTCCCGCCGGGCGAGCCGGGCGAGGTTCAGCGGCCGCGTGCCGCCCGGGCCATGTCCAGCGCGACGGGCAGCGGCACGCTGGAGAGGTAGAACGCCTCGCCGGTGGCCTGGGCGACGGCGACCGGGCCGATCCCGGGCGGCGGCGCGTCGTCCGGGGAGCCGGAGGCCAACGCCCGCTGGGTGGTCCACACGATGTGACTGGAATCCGCGTCTCACATGCCGGACCGAGCTACCAAGGGTCGCCGTGATCACGTAGGGTCACCCTGTCATGTGGCGCGCGTACCTTCTTCTTGGCTGCCGCGACGAGGCCTGACGGCCGGCACCTCGTCGCGGAGTTGAACCGCGCCGTCCAGCACATCCGAACTTCACCTCGGCACCGCCCGGGCACCGTGGCCCGGCAGCACCGCCGACACCTTCCGATTGCTGACGCCACATGTTCCCAGGGAGCACTCCGCCATGGCTCAACCCGCCACTGACGTCGAGACCGATCCGATCGCCCGGCAGCGCCCCAGCCGGATGCCGTTCCAGCGCTACCTCCCCTACCACCAGCAGTTCCGGCTCGACCTGCCGGACCGGACCTGGCCGACCCGCCGGGTCGGGGCCGCACCGCGCTGGTGCGCGGTCGATCTCCGCGACGGCAACCAGGCGCTGATCGACCCGATGTCGCCGGAGCGCAAGCGCCGGATGTTCCAGCTGCTGGTGCAGATGGGCTACAAGGAGATCGAGGTTGGCTTCCCGTCGGCCAGCCAGACGGACTTCGACTTCGTCCGGCAGCTGATCGAGCAGGACCTGATCCCGGAGGACGTCACCATCCAGGTGCTCACCCAGTGCCGGGAGCACCTGATCGAGCGGACCTTCGAGTCGCTGCGCGGCGCCCGGCGGGCCATCGTGCACTTCTACAACTCCACCTCGACGCTCCAGCGCCGGGTGGTCTTCGGCCTGGACCGGGACGGCATCACCGACATCGCCACCCAGGGCGCCCGGCTCTGCCGCAAGTACGCCGAGATCCACACACCGGACACCGACATCCACTACGAGTACTCCCCCGAGTCGTACACCGGCACCGAGCTGGAGTACGCGCTGGAGGTCTGCGCCAAGGTCATCGAGGTGGTCGACCCGACCCCGGACCGGAAGCTGATCATCAACCTGCCGGCCACCGTCGAGATGGCCCTGCCCAACGTGTACGCCGATTCGATCGAGTGGATGCACCGGCACCTGCCCCGGCGGGACAGCCTGGTGCTGAGCCTGCACCCGCACAACGACCGGGGCACCGCGGTGGCCGCCGCCGAGCTGGGCCTGCTGGCCGGCGCGGACCGGATCGAGGGCTGCCTCTTCGGTAACGGCGAGCGGACCGGCAACGTCGACCTGGTGACCCTGGGGCTCAACCTGTTCTCCCAGGGGATCGACCCAATGATCGACTTCTCGAACATCGACGAGGTCAAGCGGGCGGTCGAGTACTGCAACCAGCTTCCGGTGCACGAGCGCCACCCGTACGCGGGCGACCTGGTCTACACCGCCTTCTCCGGCTCCCACCAGGACGCGATCAAGAAGGGCCTCGAAGCCCTGGCCAAGGACGCGGAGAGCGCCGGGGTACCGGTCGACGAGTTCACCTGGGCGGTGCCGTACCTGCCGATCGACCCGAAGGACCTGGGCCGCACGTACGAGGCGGTCATCCGGGTCAACTCGCAGTCCGGCAAGGGCGGCGTCGCGTACATCATGAAGACCGAGCACCAGCTCGACCTGCCGCGCCGCCTCCAGATCGAGTTCTCCGGCGTGGTGCAGCAGCTCACCGACCACGACGGCGGCGAGGTCGACCCGGGCACCATGTGGGAGATCTTCGCCCGCAACTACCTCCTCGACCACCAGGTCGACCCGGTGGTCAGCCTGGCCGGCTACGCCATCGGCACCGCAGACGGCAAGGTCGAGATCGAGGCCGAGGTCGGCTTCGGCGGCGGTCGCCGCTCGCTCGCCGCAGTCGGCAACGGTCCGATCGACGCGTACGTCAACGCGCTGCAGTCCCTCGGCGTGGCGGTACGGGTGCTCGACTACCACGAGCACGCCCTCGCCTCCGGCGGGGACGCCCAGGCCGCCGCGTACGTGGAGTGCGAGGTGGACGGCCGGACCGTCTGGGGTGTCGGGACGGACGCCAACATCGTGACCGCCTCGGTGAAGGCGGTCACCAGCGCGGTCAACCGCGCCCGGAGCTGAGCCGGGGGCGGCGTCCGGCACACCGCCCGACGCCGCCCGCCCGGTGCTCGTCCGGAACGGCGGTCGGTCAGGCGTCGGTGCGGGGCGCAGCGCCACCGCCGCCGGGTCGGCCACCTCGACCACGATGACCGACTGGCCGAACGTCAGGCCCCGCGACGGCGGCGGTCGTCCGGTGGGGTCGAGGCGGGCAGCGACGGGCACGGCTGGGAGCCGGGCGCCTCCCGGGGCGGCCGGTGGATCAGGAACGCGGCCATCGCCGCGCCGGCCAGCAGCAGCCCGGCGCACCAGAGCAGCGCGCCGCGGAAGGCGCCGGTCAGCGCGGCCTTCTGCTCGTAGCCGGTGCCGGAGAGGCCGACCAGCAGCGGCAGCGCGGCCACCGCGAGCAGGCCGCCGGCTCGGGATGCCGCGTTGTTGAAGCCGCTCGCCACCCCGGCGAACCGGTCCGCCACGGCGGCCAACACCGAGGCGGTCAGCGGCGCCACGACCAGGGTCAGGCCCGCCCCGAACAGGACCACCCCGGGCAGCACGTCCGTCCAGTACGACGCGCCCGGGCCGACCCGGCGCAGCAGCAGCAGGCCGACGGCGGCGACCACCGGACCGACGGTCAGCGGCAGCCGGGGACCGATCCGGGCGGAGAGCGCGCCCGCCCGAGACGAGCCGAGCGCCAGCAGCAGCGTCATCGGCACGGTGGCCAGGCCGGTGAGCAGCGCCGACCAGCCGACCACGTTCTGCAGGTAGACGGCGAGGAAGAAGAGGAAGCCGCCGAGGGCCGCGTACACCACCACGGTGAACACGTTGAGCACCGAGAAGAGCCGGCTGGAGAAGAGGCCGGTGGGGAGCATCGCGGCGTCCCCGCGCCGCCGCTCCACCACCACGAAGACGACCGCGGCGACCACCCCGACCAGCACCGAGACCAGCACCGGCAGGGAGGCGACGCCGCGGGCCGGGGCGTCGATCAGGGCGTACGTGATGCCGGCGAGACCGAGCGCGCCGAGCAGCGCGCCCGCCACGTCGAACCGGCGAAGGCCCGCGCCGGTACGCGAGACGTTCTCGTCCCGGCTCTCCGGCACCCAGCGCAGCGCGGCGAGCACCACCGCCACCGCCAGCGGCAGGTTGATGAAGAAGATCCACCGCCAGGAGAGCGCGTCGATCAGCCAGCCGCCGAGGAGCGGGCCGAGGGCGGTGGAGACGCCGGAGAGCCCGGCCCAGGTGCCGATCGCCTTGCCCCGGTCGTCCGGGTGGAAGCTGGCCTGGAGCACGGAGAGCGACCCCGGGGTGAGCAGGGCCCCGCCGGCGCCCTGGAGGAACCGGGCGGCGATCAGCCAGCCGGTGCCCTGGGACAGTCCGCAGAGCACGGAGGCGCCGGCGAACCACACCACCCCGAGCAGGAAGACGCGGCGGCGGCCGAACCGGTCGCCGAGCGCCCCGCCGAGCAGCACGAACGCGGCCAGCATCAGCAGGTATCCGTTCACCGTCCACTGCAGACCGGCGACGGTGGCGTGCAGCTCGGCCCCGAGGCGGGGCAACGCCACGTTGACCACCGTGCTGTCCAGGAACACCATGCCGGAGGCGAGGACGGCGGCGAGCAACGTACCCCGCCCGGCGGCGGTGCCGGTCCGGAGGGCGGGTGTGGGTGCGGTCATGGCTACCAATCTGCCCCGCGATCCGATCCGGACGCCACGAATCGCGGAAACCGGCCCGGGGTACTGTGCGGGATCGCGGGGAGCCCGCAAGCTGGAGAGGTGTCGTCTGTGCGTACCAGATCAGGAGCTCGCGCCGTGGTGGCGGCCGCGCTCGCCGCGGCGATCGCCCTCGGCACGTCCGGCTGCCAGCCGGCCGGCGAGCCAAAGACCCCGCCGAGCAGCGCCGGCAACGTCAGCCAGCAGCTCGGTGAGTTGACCGTCGCGAGTGCCGGGTCGATGAAGGGCTACAGCCGCACCCACTTCCCGCACTGGCGGGACACCGGGAAGAACTGCGACGTCCGGGACACCGTCCTCCAGCGCGACGGGGAGAGCATCAAGCTCTCCGGCTGCAACGTGGTGGGCGGGCGCTGGGAGAGCGCCTACGACAGTCGGGTCTTCACCGACCCGGCGGACGTGGACATCGACCACGTGGTGCCGTTGGCCAACGCGTGGCGCTCGGGCGCCGACGAGTGGGACGACTCGAAGCGCGGCGACTTCGCCAACGACCTGACCCGGCCGCAGCTCATCGCGGTTTCCCTGACCTCCAACCGGGCAAAGGGTGACCAGGACCCGTCCCAGTGGAAGCCGGCGAACCGGTCGTACTGGTGCCAGTACGCCGCGGACTGGGTAACGGTCAAGCATTACTGGCGGCTGACGGTGACCAGTGCCGAGAAGGCCGCCCTCACCGACATGTTGGAGGGCTGCACATGGGCGAGCAAGCCGTGACCGGGCCTGGGGCGACACCCGCCGCGGAGCGGATGCCGGACGCCGGTGGCGAGGACGCCGCGGCGGCCACCGGCAGTGGAACCGGACCGACCACCGGACCGACCACGGCCGGGATGACCGTGGACGGCGCCCCGGCGGCGCCCGCCGACGTGTCCGGGGCCGGCATGTCCGCCGACGCCATCCCGGCGGCTCCCGTCGGGGGTGCCCCGGACGTCGGGCCGCAGCAGCGGACCGCCGACATCACCGCCGGTCCGGGCGGGGTGATGACCGACGAGGTCGGCGTGGTGACCGGGGAGCTGACCCTGCGCACCGAGTACGCCGACGGACAGGTGACCCTGCGGGTGCAGTACAAGGACGCCGACGAGTGGTACGCGGTCACCGGCGGCAGGGTCGCGCTGGCCGACCCGGCCGGCCTGGACGCGGTGCACGCCATCGCCGTCGCCCTGCTCCACCGCCCCGAGGGCTGATCCGGGACCGACGAGGCCCCTCCCCCCACTGTGGGGGAAGGGGCCTCGTGCGTCGTCACAGAGTCGGGATCAGCTCACCGGTCTCGCCCGGCGCTGCCCCGTCGTCCGGCCGGACCAGTTCCGGCTCCACCTCGTGCGGGCGGATCCGCCCGGCCGCGATCTCCTCGGCGTAGTGGCAGGCCACCCGGTGGCCGTCGAGCACCTCACGCAGCGCCGGCCGCTCGTCGGCGCAGCGGGTCGGCTGGGCCCACGGGCAGCGGGTGTGGAAGCGGCAGGCGGCCGGCGGGTTCGTCGGTGAGGGCAAGTCGCCGGCGAGCAGGATCCGCTCGCGGCGGTCCTCGACCAGCGGGTCCGGCACCGGTACCGCCGACATCAGCGCCTTGGTGTAGGGGTGCATCGGCTCCCGGTAGAGGTCGTCGCTGGACGCCTCCTCCACCAGGCCGCCGAGGTACATGACCCCCACCGTGTCGGCGATGTGTCGGACCACCGCCAGGTCGTGCGCGATGATCAGGTACGTCAGGCCCCGCTCGTTCTGCAGGTCCTCCAGCAGGTTGAGCACCTGCGCCTGGATCGACACGTCCAGCGCGGAGACCGGCTCGTCGGCGACGATGAGGTCCGGGTTGAGGACCAGCGCCCGGGCGATGCCGATCCGCTGACGCTGGCCGCCGGAGAACTCGTGCGGGTACTTGCGCAGCGCCGAGGCGGGCAGGCCGACCGCCTCCAGGGTCTCCCGGAGCCGCTTGCCGGCGGCCGCCTTGTCGCCGGCCAGGCCGTGCGCCTTGAGCCCTTCCACCAGCAGCGACTCCACCGACTGCCGGGGGTCGAGACTGGACAGCGGATCCTGGAAGATCATCTGCATCCGGCGGCGGGCCCGACGCAGCGACTCGCCCTTGAGGGATCGGATGTCGGTGCCGTCGAAGACGATTTCGCCCTCGGTCGGCTCGACCAGGCGCAGCAGACCGCGCCCCAGGGTGGACTTGCCGCAGCCCGACTCGCCCACCAGCCCGTACGTCTCACCCGCGTTGATCGACAGGGAGACGCCGTCGACCGCGTAGACGTAGCCGACGGTGCGGTCGAAGAGCACGCCGCTCTTGATCGGGAAGTGGACCTTGATGTCGCGCAGTTCGACCAGTGGTCCGGTCCGCTCGGTCACGCTACCGTCACCTCCTCCGAAACGGGGTTGTTGCAGCGCAGGTCGCCGCCGGTCGCGGTGGGTTCGAGCGGGGGCGGCCCCTCCAGGCAGGCGTCCACCACGTTGTCGCAGCGGGGCGCGAAGGCGCACCCCTCCGACCACGGGATGTTGTCCGACACCGAGCCCCGGATCGCGTGCAGCCGCTCGCCGCGCGGCGAGTCGAGCCGCGGCACGGAGCTGAGCAGCCCGTGCGTGTACGGGTGCCGCGACCGGGCGAACAGCTCGTGCCGGGCGGCCCGCTCCACCACCTTGCCGCCGTAGAGCACGTTGACCGTGTCGCAGAGCCCGGCCACCACGCCCAGGTCATGCGTGATCATGATCAGCGCGGTGCCGGTCTCGTCGACGAGCTGCTTGAGCAGGGTGAGGATCTGCGCCTGGATGGTCACGTCCAGCGCGGTGGTCGGCTCGTCGGCGATCAGCAGCCGCGGCTTGCAGGCCAGCGCGATGGCGATCAGCGCGCGCTGCCGCATGCCACCGGAGATCTGGTGCGGGTACTCCTTCAGCCGCCGGTCCGGGTCGGGAATGCCGACCGCGTCGAGCAGCTGCCGGGCCTCCTTCAGCGCCGCCTTCCGGTCCATGCCCCGGTGCCGCTCCAGCACCTCGGCCACCTGGACACCGATCGGCACGACCGGGTTCAACGAGGAGAGCGGGTCCTGGAAGATCATGCCGATGTCCCGGCCGCGCCGGTCCCGCATGTCGTCGGGGCGCAGCTTGAGCAGGTCGGCGCCCTCGAAGAGCACCTCGCCGCTGACCTTGTTGCCCCGCTTGGGCAGCAGGCCCATGATCGCCAGGCTGGTCACGCTCTTGCCGCAGCCGGACTCGCCGACCAGGCCTACGGTCTGCCCCGGCTCCACCGTGAAACTCACCTTGTCGACCGCGGTGAACGGCCGCTCACCGCGGCGCTGGAACACCACGCTCAGGTCACGTACGTCGAGCAGGCTCATCGGGTCACGTCCTCACTGCACTGGTCCTTCGCTGGCGACTGCGGGGCTCGCAAGCTCACTCCTCGCGCGCGCCGCCGGCATCCGCCGGCCGTGCTGGTCCGCCGCATCACCGTCACCGCCGGTTCTTCGGGTCGATCGCCTCGCGCATCGCCTCACCCAGCAGGGTGAAGCCGAGCGCGACCACGATGATCGCGAGCGCCGGGAAGTAGGCCAGTTCGGGGCGGACCTCGAAGTAGCGCTGACCGTCCACACCGAGCATCAGACCCCACTCGGCGCGGTTGATGTCCGGGTCGCCGAGCCCGAGGAAGGAGAGCGAGGCGGCCTCCAGGATCGCGGTGGAGAGGGTCAGCGTGGCCTGCACGATCACCGCGGTCATCGCGTTCGGCAGCATGTGCCGGAGCACGATGTTGCGTTGCTTCACGCCCAGCGCCCGGGCGGCCAGCACGTGGTCGCTCTCCCGCTGGGCCAGCATCGAGCCGCGCAGCAGCCGGGCGAAGATCGGCACGTTGACGACGGCCACCGCGAAGATGACCGTCCACTGGCTGGACCGGCTGGCCATCGCCACCAGGCTGATCGCCAGCAGCAGGGCGGGCAGGGCCAGCATCACGTCGGTGAAGCGCATCAGGATGTTGTCGACCCAGCCGCCGAAGGCGCCGGAGAGCGCGCCGATCAGCACACCCAGGGTCAGCCCGATCAGCGTGGCCAGCACGCCGACGAAGAGGGTCTGCCGGCTGCCGTAGATCAGGCGGGAGAGGAAGTCCCGGCCGAGCGGGTCCGACCCGAGGGGGAACTCACTGCTGGCACCGGGGATGTTGTCGACGGTGAGAGTCTTCGTCAGCTCGTCGAAGCGCTGTGCCGGGTCGTGCGGCGCGAGCAGCGGCGCCAAGATCGCGACCAGGATGAACAGACCGACGATGGACGCACCGACGATGGCGACCGGATTGCGCCGCAGCCGGCGGAACGCGTCCCGGACGAGGCTCACGCCGCCCTTCTCGGCGCCGGCCCGGGCCAACTCGTCCAGGCGGGCCTTCTTCCGGTCGCCGAGCAGGCCGATGCTGCGCTCGCTCATGCCCTCCCGCCGCTCGCCGGCGGCGGGCTTGTCGGTGTCGGGCGTGTCCGCGCCGTCGCGGGGGGCGGCCACGCCGGGCCGGGTGGTCGGGTCACTCATCGCACACGCACCCTCGGGTCGATGAAGGCGTAGGAGAGGTCGACCAGGAGGTTGACCACCACGAAGACCAGCGCGGCCAGCAGGATCAGCGCCTGGAGCACCGGATAGTCGCGACCGCCGCTGATCGAGTCGGTGATCAGCGTGCCCAGACCGCCCCAGTTGTAGACCTTCTCGGTGAGCACCGCGCCGGAGAGCAGCGCGCCGCTCTGCAGGCCGATGATGGTGACCACCGGCAGCAGGGCGTTGCGCAGGATGTGCCGCCCCCGGATGACGCGGTGCCGCAGGCCCTTGGCCTCGGCAGTCCGCACGTAGTCCTCGTTGAGCACGTCCAGCACGCTGGCCCGGGTGATCCGGACGATCACCGCCAGCGGGATGGTGGCCAGGGTGAACGCCGGCAGGATGAGATGCCACAGCGCGTCGGCGGTGGCGTCGAACTCCCGGGTGAGCAGGCCGTCGAGGACGAAGAAGCCGGTCACCTCGGTGTTGTCCAGGCCGGTGCTGAGCCGCCCGGAGGGCGGGAACCAGTGGATGTTCTGGGTGAAGACGTCCTTGAGCAGGTAGCCCAGGAAGAAGATGGGGATCGAGATGCCGAGCAGGGTGCCGGCAATGCTCAGGTTGTCCAGCAGCCGGCCGTGGTGCCGGGCGGCGAGGTAGCCGAGCGGCACGCCGAGCCCGATCGCGATGATCATGGCGACCAGGGCCAGCTCGATGGTGGCCGGGAAGGCGCGACCGATCACCTCGGCGACCGGGTCGCCGGTCCGGATCGAATTGCCGAAGTCGCCGGTCAGGACCCGCTGCATGAACTTGGCATACTGCACCAGAATCGGCTGGTCGTAGCCGAGCGCCTTGACCAGCAGGGCACGGCGCTCAGGGGTGGCGCGCTCGCCGAGCAGCGCCTCGATCGGACCGCCGGGCAGGTTCCGCAACCAAATGAAGATGAGCGCCGACAGCGCTATCAGGGTCACCACCAGCTGCAGCAGCCGGCGGACTATGACTCGCAACATCTCTCACACACCAGATTCTCGATAACAGCGGTTCGGCCCGGGCCGGGGCGTGTGCCCGGCCCGGGCCGATTCCGCGTACGGCGTCAGCGGATCAGTGTCGTGTTCAGCCGACGCTGACCGTGTTGAACCGCTCGTCGGTCAGCGGGCTGGCGACCAGACCCTTGACGTCCTTCGTCACCACGATGGCCGGCGGGGCGTGCCAGATCGGCACGGCCGGCAGCCACTTGGCGGCGATGTCGCGGTTGACCTGCTCCCAGGCGGCCTTCTTGCCGGCATCGTCGACGGTGCCGTCGGCCTTGGTGATGGCGTCGAACATCTCGGTCATCGCCTGGTCGCCGAACTCGACCTTGCCGCGACCGAAGAAGGTGCCGACGAAGTTACCCGGGTCGTTGTAGTCACCGGTCCAGCCGAGGATGTGCAGGTCCTGCTTGCCGAACTGCTGCACGTCGTCCTTGTAGCCACCGTTCCACGGGCGGGCCACACCGTTGACCTTGATGCCCACGGCCTGCAGGTCGTTGGCGAGGACGGTGAAGATCTCCTGCGGGTTCGGCATGTACGGCCGGGAGACGTCGGTCGGGTAGTAGAAGTTGAGGGTCAGCCCCTCGGCCCCGGCCTCCTTGAGCAGCTGCTTGGCCTTGTCCACGTTGTAGTCATACTTCTGCACGTCCGAGGCGTAGCCGAGCACGGTGTCCGGCATGAACTCGTCGGCGACCTTGGTGCCACCCGGGCCCTTGGTCTGGACGAGCTGCTGACGGTTGAGGGCGTAGGCGATCGCCTGCCGCACCCGCAGGTCCTTCAGCTTCGGGTTCTTCTGGTTGAAGCCCAGGTAGAGGATGTTGAACGCCGGGCGGTCGAGGACCTGGAAGCCCTCACCGGAGAGCGCCTTGCGGTCGGCCGGGGCCGGGAAGTCGATGCCCTGGACCGTGCCGGCGCGCAGCTCCTGCTTGCGGGTGTTCTCATCCTTGATGACCTTGATGACGAGCTTGTCGACCTTGGCCTTGTCGCCCCAGTAGTCGGGGTTCCGGTTCAGGGTGATCTCACCCTTGGCCTTGTCCCACCCGCCGTAGGAGAACGGGCCGGTGCCGACCGGGTGCTCGTTGGCGAACGCGCTGTACTCGAAGGAGTCGCCGTTCTGCTTCACCGCGTCGGCGTCGTACTTCTTCAGCGCGTCGGGGCTGGCGATCGACAGCGCGGTCAGCGCGAAGGCGCCGGGGAAGGCACCCTTGTACTGGTTCATCGTGACGACGGCGGTGCCGTCGTCCTTGGCCTCGCACTTGTTGTAGACCGGCTTGCCGACGCCCTCGGCCTCGTTCTTGGCGAAGCCGCCGAAGACGTCCGAGTAATAGATCATCTGGGACTGGGCGGCCGCGCCCTTCATGTTGTACCAGCGGTCGAAGTTGAAGCAGACCGCGGCGGCGTTGAAGGCGGCGCCGTCGTGGAACTTCACGCCCTTGCGGAGCTTGAAGGTCCAGACCTTGCCCTCGGCGTCGTGCTCCCAGCTCTCCGCCAGGCCGCCCTCGAGATCGGCCGTGCCCGGCTTGTTCATGATCAGGGTGTCGTACATCTGCCGGATCGGCCGGAAGGATTCACCATCGTCGTTGAAGATCGGGTCGAAGTTCTTCGGGTCACCGGCCCCCGCGAAGACGAAGGTGCCACCCGTCTTGGCGCCACCGCTGCCATCGTCGCGCGCGCTCTTGGCGCAGCCGGACACCCCGACCGCCAGAGCGGCAGCGGCCGCGAGGGCCACGGCCGCTTTAAGCCTGCCTGCCTGCATCTCTCACCTCTGTCATGCGTGACCACGCCGAGTTGTGGCTCAGTCCGTGAGCCGGAGGCTATGACACGACACACAGAAGCGGAACGGCCGTTAGGCAATCGCTATCAAGCCGACACCAAGCCGACGGGTCTGACAGGCCGTCAGCAAGAGACCAACGTGAGTGTCACAGCCCGGCGGGCTCACCGCCTGGTACCGCAGGGCGGGAGTCGCTAGTGCACAAACCATGACAACTCGGCCGAGATGACCGGACGGACCGCGGACGAGCTGCCGGGGAACGACGTCACAGCGCGGACTCTCGACCTCGCCGCTGGGCTCAGACCGCGCGACGGCCCTCGAACGCCCGACCGAGGGTGATCTCGTCGGCGTACTCCAGGTCGCCACCGACCGGCAGCCCGCTGGCCAGCCGGGTCACCGAGATCCCCATCGGCTTGACCAACAGGGCCAGGTACGTCGCGGTCGCCTCACCCTCGGTGTTCGGATCGGTGGCGAGGATCAGCTCGCGGACCGTCCCGGCGCTCAGCCGGGTCATCAGTTCACGGATCCGCAGGTTGTCCGGGCCGATCCCCTCCAGCGGATTGATCGCCCCGCCGAGCACGTGGTACCGGCCGCGGAACTCACCGGTCCGCTCGACCGCCACCACGTCCTTCGGCTCCTCGACCACGCAGAGCACCTCGTCGGTGCGGCGCGCGTCGCGGCAGATCCGGCACTGCTCCGACTCGGCCACGTTGAAGCAGGTCGTGCAGAACCGCACCAGCTCCTTGACCTTGCGCAGCGCGCCGGCCAGCCGGTTCACGTCGGCCGGATCCGCGGACAGGACGTGGAAGGCGATCCGCTGGGCACTCTTCGGGCCCACGCCCGGCAGCCGCCCCAGCTCGTCGATCAGGTCCTGGATGGCGCCCTCGTACATCTGCCGGCTCAGAAACCGGGCAGGCCGAGGCCGCCCATGCCGCCCGAGACCGGGCCCATCTTCTGCTCGGTCAGCTCCCGGGCCGCCTCGGCGGCGTTGTGCACGGCCGCGACGACCAGGTCCTCCAGCGTCTCCACGTCCTCCGGGTCGACCGCCTTCGGGTCGATCTTGATGGACTTCAGCTCGCCGGTGCCGGCGACGGTCGCGGTGACCAGGCCGCCGCCCGCGGTGCCGGTCAGCTCCGCGTCCGCCAGCTCGGCCTGAGCCTTGGCGATCTGCTGCTGCATCTTCTGCGCCTGCTTCAGCATCTGCTGCATGTTCGGCTGTCCACCTGGGCGCACGGATGGCTCCTTCTCGCACTCGTCTACTCGGCCGCGCCCAGCCTAACCGCTGCGAGCAGCCTCGCCCCGCCCGGCACTTCCCCGGCCCCGGGCCCGGGCGGACGATCTGGGGACCGACACGAGGGAGGGCCGGATGTCCCGGGAACAGGCCGCCGCAATCATGGAACGGCAGGCGCAGGCGTGCGCGAACATGGACGCCAGCCTCTACGCCGACCTGCTCGTGCGCGCCGCCGCCGACGTCCGCGCCGGCGGGCCGTGCGCCGAGATCATCACCGGGTACGCGGACGCCCCGGCGTCGGCCGCCGTACCGCTGCGGCTGCTCGGCGGCGTGCACGCGCTGGTGCTCACCCGACGGGCCCCGGAGCTGGCCCGGTTCTACCCCAGCGCCGGCGGGACGTACCGGCCGGACAACGCGGACGACTGCTGGGCCGCGTTCCGCGCGGTCGTCGCCGCCGAGCACGACGCGCTGCGGAACTGGCTGCGCCGCCCGCCACAGACCAACGAGGTCGGCCGGGCCAACCTGCTGCTCGCCGGCCTGCTGTACGCGGTCGGCGAGCTGGGCGCGCTGCCCGTACGCCTGATCGAACTCGGCGCGAGCGCCGGGTTGAACCTGCGTGCCGAGCGGTTCCGGGTCGAGGCGGCGGACTTCGCCTGGGGACCGGCCGACTCCCCGGTGCTGCTGCCCGACGCGTGGCGGGACGGCGTGCCGGGCTGGCTGCGGGACGCGGCAAAGACGCACCCCGAACTGGCCGTCGAGGAGCGGCTCGGCTGCGACGTCACCCCGCTCGTCCCGGGCGACGCCGAGGGCAGGCTCGCGCTCCGGGCGTACGTCTGGCCCGAGCACACCGCCCGGGCCGCCCGGCTGGCCGGCGCCCTCGATCTGGCCGGGCGCCTGCCCGCGCGGGTCGAGACGGTGGGCGCCGCGGACTTCCTGGCCGGGCTCGAGCCGGACCCCGGCAGGCTCACCGTGGTGTGGCACTCGGTGATGCGGCAGTACGTACCGGCCGACGAGTGGGCCCGGGCCACCGCCGAGATCGACCGGCTGGCCGCCGCCAGCGCACCCTTCGCGCACCTGCTGTTCGAACCCTACCCGGTCGACGGCCAGCACCGCTTCCAGCTCCGCGCCCGGATCGGCGCCGCGCCGCAACGACTGCTCGCCGAGGCGCATCCGCACGGCCTGCCCGCCTGGGCCGCCTGAGCGGGCTGGCGGGTCTGGCTAGGCCGGGCTATCGGGCGTCGACCTCGTCGATCTTCTCGGCGCCAAGTGCCTCCCGGAGCAGCTGCACCGCCTGCTCCTCGCTGGACTGCCGGGCGGTCCGCTCGTCGATGACCTCGTCGAGCGGCTCGTCCCCCGGGTCGAACCCCTCGAAGTTCGGTGCCGCCGGCTGACCGCCGCCGGGCCGTCCACCGCCGCCGCGCACCGGCCCGTCGAAGTCCGGGTCGTAAGGCGGCTCGCCCGCCCAGTCGGCGTCCGCGGTCTTTCGCTCCGCCGCCTGGCCACGGCCGGCTCCCGCCGCGGCCGCCCGGGCCGCCGCGATCGCGCTGCTGACCGGGGCGCTCCCGTTGCCGGCCGGGCCGGTCGCCTGCCTCGGCGCGGCCGACGGCACCGCGTTCGGCCCACCCGAGGCTGCCGCGACCGGGCCGGACGGCGCGGGACTCGGCACGGATGCGTCGGCCGCCGGTGCGATTCCGCCGGGACGGGCCGGCTCAGGCCAGTCGCCCTCGCCCACCCCGTCGCTGGCGGCGGGGGTCGGCGCGGCGCCGCCGAGGCGGGCCGGCTCCGGCCAGTCCTCCTCGTCGTCCTGGGCGGTCGGGGCGGCACCCGGGCCACCGGACCCGGCCGGGCCAACACCACCGGTCGGGGCGGCCTGCGGGCCCGCGGACCCGACCGGGCCGGCAGCACCGGTCGGGGCGGTGCCGGTTGACGGTCGGCTCGGCGCGGCGGCCGGTCCCGGTCCGGGCGGAGCCGACACGGGCGCCGTACCGGCCGATCCGGGTGCCGTGCTGGCCGGAGCGGAAGCCGGGCGGGCCGGAGCGGCGGCGGGAGCAGGGCGGCCGGGAGTCGGAGCGGGAGGAGTCGCGCGCGGATTGCCCGGCGAGACGCCATTCCGCTCGCCGGCGACGTCACAGCGGATCTGCCAGCGCCCACCCAGCTCCTCGTAGAGCGCGTCGGTGAGCACCTGGGCGTGGTCGGCCACCATCTTGGCCAGGACCGAGGACTTCACGGTCAGGACCAGCATGTCGCCGTCCAGGTCGCGGACGACCGCGTCGCGCATCAGCGCCGCGATCCGCTTGTTGGTCCGGTTGACCTTGCCGACCACGTCGGGCCAGACCCGGCGTACCGCGACGGCGTCCAGCGCGCCGGGCGCCTCCGCGCCCGGACGGGGCGGGGCCGGGGTAGCCGGGTCGGGCATCACCGCCGCGGGCGGGACCGCCCGTCGGGGCGGCGCGGAGATGGGGGCCGTCGGGGCGGCGTCCGCCGGGGCCGAGGTCGGCGCGGCGGAGACGGGAGCGGCCGACGTCGGCGCGGCCGCCGGGGCCGGTGCGGCGGTGGCCGGCTCGGGGCGTACCGGAGCAGGGGCGGCGGCCGGCGCGGAGCCGGCGGCGGCCGACAGGCTGACGGCGGCGGACGCCGGGACGTCGGCGCCGGCGAGGGTGAGCCGGCGTTCCATCCGTTCCAGGCGCTGGAGCAGCCCACCGGTCGAGTCGTCGGCGCCGGGCAGCAGCATCCGGGCGCAGATCAGCTCCAGCAGCAGCCGGGGCGCGGTGGTGCCGCGCATGTCCACCAGGCCGTTGTGCACGATGTCCGCGCAGCGGGACAGGGTGCCCGGGCCGAGCCGCTGGGCCTGGGCGGTCATCCGCTCGATCTGGTCCGATGGGCCGTCGATCAGGCCCTTGCCGGCCGCGTCCGGCACCTGCTGGAGCACGATCAGGTCGCGCAGCCGTTCGAGGAGGTCGGCGGCGAACCGGCGCGGGTCGTGCCCGGCCTCGGCCACCCGGTCGACGGTGGCGTACGCAGCCGCGCCGTCCCCGGCGGCGAGCGCGTCGCACATCTCGTCGATCAGCGCCGAGTCGGTGACCCCGAGCAGCGCGGCGGCCTGGGCGTAGCTGACCCCCTCCGGGCCGGCGCCGGCGATGAGCTGGTCGAGGACGGAGAGGCTGTCCCGGGCGCTGCCGCCGCCGGCGCGCACCACCAGCGGGAAGACCGCCGGCTCCACCGTGACGCCCTCGGCCTCGCAGAGCTGCTCCAGGTACGGGCGGAGCACCTTCGGCGGGAACAGCCGGAACGGGTAGTGGTGGGTCCGCGACTTGATCGTGCCGAGGACCTTCTCCGGCTCGGTGGTGGCGAAGATGAACTTGACGTACTCCGGGGGCTCCTCGACCAGCTTGAGCAGGGCGTTGAAGCCCTGGGTCGAGACCATGTGCGCCTCGTCGATGATATAGATCTTGAAGCGGCTGCTGGCCGGCGCGAAGAAGGCCTTCTCGCGCAGCTCGCGGGCGTCGTCGACGCCTCCGTGGCTGGCCGCGTCGATCTCGATGACGTCGATCGACCCGCCGCCGTCGGGGGCCAGCGAGCGGCACGACTCACACTGCCCGCACGGCTCGGGGGTGGGGCCCTGCTCACAGTTGAGCGAGCGGGCCAGGATCCGGGCGCTGGAGGTCTTGCCGCAGCCGCGCGGGCCGGAGAAGAGGTAGGCGTGGTTGAGTCGGCCACTGCGCAGCGCCTGGGACAGCGGCTCGGTGACGTGCTCCTGACCGATGACCTCGGCGAAGGTGCGCGGCCGGTACTTGCGGTAGAGCGCCAGTGCCACTCGTCCCGCCTCCTCTCGACCGAGCCATTCTGCGCCGGTCGGGCGCGGGTGACCACCCACCACCCCGTGACCTGACCCGCAGGTACGGTACCGGCGCCCGGAGACAAAAAGGCCTCCCGTGCACCCGGCAGAGCTCGCTTATCCTTGCTGCCTTCCGGCCCTGGGGAGGTTCACGAGATACCGCCGCACGGGAGGTACCACCCAGCCTACCCGACCCGGCGTGGATCTTCAGGGGGTGGTGGGGTGGTCGGCTCGTCAGGGACCTGTAAGCTGTCCGACGGAGGATTCGCCTAGAGGCCTAGGGCGCACGCTTGGAAAGCGTGTTGGGTTTACACCCTCACGAGTTCGAATCTCGTATCCTCCGCCAGCCTGACCAGGCACAACGCAGGGCCGGCCCCATCCGGGGACCGGCCCTGAGTCGTCTCAGGCCCCAACGACTGTCCGGTTTCAGGACCTGCGTGACACTCCGCCCGGTCCTCAGGCCGGCATGAGCTCGACGGCGTCATGCAGCCCGATACGACCAGGGCGTTCGACTGTTGCCCACACGCCGAACGTCATGTCGTGGTGCTCGGCAACCGTCCTCAAGAGGTGGCCATGCTCCGGGGCGTCCTCCTGCGCGAGGTCGATCATGACGCATCGGGTAAGCCGGCGGCGTGGTCGCAACACCAGGTCGGAACCGATACGGACGGCTCGCCCGATCCAGCCATCCTCCGGGAAGTCGCTGCCCGGCACGTCGACGAGCAGATTCGCCCGGAACCGCACGGGGTCGACCGGCTCCCCCACCAGGTCATGGAGTCGCTGTAGGGCGGCGGTGCTGATGAGGCTTACCGGGCCCTCGTCATGGTGCACGACCTCCGCTTCGCGCTCGATCGTCACGCGACGGGCCAGTACCTCGCTCACAGCCTCATGCCCCGCGGGCTCATCCGCAGCGAAGCGACGTCCATCGGGCAACTCCACGACCGGCACTGAATTACCAGAATGTCCGCGCAGCGTGAACAGGCCAGGCATCCGACGGAAGCGACGCGTGCTCTTCCCGCTGCCCAACTTCCCGTCGGCGTCACGCACGGCCCACAAGCGGTCACCAACCAGTCCGCGCCCGTCGACCTCGACTGTTGCGAGCTGCTCGCCAAGCAGTGACTTGATCGGATACCGGCGGATCTCGGCTAGGTTCATCGACCTCACCTTAGATCGCCGAACCGAGGCAAGATCGTCTAGCCGGATGCCGAGCGCGCCTGACGACCGCGGCACACGCGAGAGCGGCCACCTCTGCCTGAGGCGGGCGCTCCGCGTCCGGCGGCGGGGCCAGCCGGTCGGGGCTGCGGAACGGTCGTACACATGTTCCATCCACAGCCTGTGGATGCCGGAGGGATCCGATGAGTTACCAGCTCAGCGCGGTCGTCGCGGACGCCGACCTGCTCCGCGAGCAGACCGATGGCCTGGACCACGCGGTCCTCGCCGCGCTGCGTCAGGAATTCGCGCTGCTCCCGGTGACCCCGCAACTGGTGCAGGAGCTGACCGGATCGCTGCCCGACTTCACGGTCGAGGAGCTGGGGCCGGAGCGGCCGTTCCATCTGGTGCTCTCGCCAGCCCTCGACGAGCTGCTCGCCGGCTGGTCGCGGCGGGGGCCGGTGGCCTACCTGGAGGCCGAGTTCGCCGGCGGACTGGGCAACCAGTCGTCGGTCGTGTGGCTGGGCGGCGAGGTGAGCCGGGGGCCGCATTTCGACGGCACGCTCGACCGTCCGCGCGCCGACTGGCCGATCAACGCGGCGCTCGTCCGGCTCGGCGCGGAGCCGGGACCGTGGATCGACCCGTTCGCCGAACTCGGGCTGTACCTGGAACGCGACACCGCCGGCTGGCTGGCGCACGGCCGACGCGGGCTCACCGCCGACTACTGGGACGAGCTGGCCGAGGAGTGGGAACTCCGGCAATCCGGCCGGCACCAGCAACCTGATCGCCCCGGTCCCGTTGGGGACTGGGGGATTCCATGAGATTGCGGCAATTCATCTTCATTGCCACGCTGATGACGGCTGCCTCGATCGCCGGGAGCGGCGTCCGTCCACAGGGGCCGGACGTGCCGGCCCGGCCGGTCGGCGACGCCGAGGTGGTCGGCCTCGACGGGCTGCACGACATCGAGTTCGGCAGCACCGAGGAGGAGCTGAACCGGCGCGGGATGCTGCGCTCCGACGAGGACGCCTGCGGCCCCATCCTCGCCGGGCACGGCACGGTCAGCCCGGTCTTCTTCGACGACCGGCTGGTGCTGCTCTGGCTGGACGACCCGATGAGCACGCCCGAGGGCATCACGGTCGGCACGCCGGTGAGCGAGGTGCGGGCCAGCTATCCGTCGGCCACCCCGCTGCGGGCGCCGCGAGGCACGTACCGGTTCGACGGGCTGCTCGCCCGCAGCGGCGACCGCGCGTACCTCTTCCTGCACGACGGGACCACCGTCCGGAAGATCATCGCCGGGTACGCCGACTGGGCGCGTCGCCTCTGCGACGAGGGCTATGGCCCCTGCTGACGGACCCGGCCCCCTTGGGCGGTCGGCCCCGGAACACGACGAAGCGCCCGGGTGACCCCGGGCGCTTCGTTGGCGGTGGCGGCGGGATTTGAACCCGCGGAGGGCGTTAACCCTCACACGCTTTCGAGGCGTGCTCCTTAGGCCACTCGGACACGCCACCGCCGAGTAGGGTACAGGACCCCGGGTCTGGACACCGAACCGGTATCGCCGATCCGAGCCTGGCAGGATCTTTGCCATGAGTACGCACATCGGCGCTGAGCCGGGAGAGATCGCCGAGCGGGTCCTGATGCCGGGTGACCCGCTGCGGGCCAAGTGGATCGCGGAGACCTACCTCGAGGGCGCCCGGTGCTACTCGACCGTCCGCGGCATGCTGGGCTTCACCGGCCGCTGGAACGGCGTCGAGGTCTCCCTCCAGGGCTCCGGCATGGGCATGCCCTCCGCCTCCATCTACGCCCACGAACTGATCAACGACTACGGGGTGAAGACCCTGATCCGGGTCGGCTCCTGCGGCGCCCTCAGCGAGGACCTCCAACTGCGGGACGTGGTGGCCGCCATCGGCTCGTCCACCGACTCGAACATGAACCGGATGCGCTTCGACGGGCTGATCGACTACGCGCCGGTGGCCGACTTCGGGCTGCTGCGCACCTCCGTCGAGGTGGCCGAGCGGCGCGGCATCACCATGCACGTCGGCCCGATCCTGGCAGCCGACGCCTTCTACACCGACCGGCCGGACCTCTACGACACCCTCGCCGACTACGGCGTGCTGGCCGTCGAGATGGAGTCCGCGGCGCTCTACACGATCGCCGCCCGGTTCAAGGCGCGGGCGCTGACCATCCTGACCGTCAGCGACCACATCAAGACCGGCGAGAAGACCACCTCCGCCGAGCGCGAGCAGACCTTCAGCCAGATGGTCGAAATCGCTCTGGACACCGCCATCGCCTGACCCTTCCCCCGAGCCCTCGCCGCCCCGTCACCTCCCGGTGGCGGGGCGGCGGTGCTCCAGGTCACGAAATAAGCACGACCGGTCGTGCTTATTTGGGCTAGGCTGCCCACATGACCTCCGACGGCCGCGTCGCCCGCGGCGACCGCACGCGGACCGCGGTGCTGGACGCCGCCGTGGCCCTGGCCACCGAGGCCGGCCTCGACGGGCTCTCCCTCGGACAGTTGGCCGACAAGCTCGGGGTCAGCAAGTCCGGCCTCTTCGCGCACTGGCGCTCCAAGGAGGCCCTCCAGCTCGCCACCATCGACCGGGCGCTGGAGCAGTGGCAGGAGCGGATCGCCGCCCCGGCCCTCCGCGCGCCCCACGGCGTACGCCGGCTGTGGGCGCTGCATACGGCCCGGATCGACTTCTACGCCGCGCGGGTGCTCCCCGGCGGCTGCTTCTTCGCCACCACCGAGTTCGAGTACAACGCCCGCCCCGGCCCGGTCCACGACCGCCTCGCCGAGCTGTTCGACCGGTGGACCGCGTTCCTCGAACAACTCGTGGCCGAGGCGGTCGCCGCCGGCGAACTCCCCACCGGCACCGACGTCCGGCAGCTCGCGTACGAGATCGAGGCGCTCGGGCTGACCGCGGCCATGCGGTCCCGGCTGCTGGACCCGGAGCCCACCTACCGGCACGCCCGCCAGGGCGTGCTCGACCGCCTGCGGGCGTTGTGCCCCGACCCCACCCTGCTACCGGAAGGCCTGTGATGACCCACGCCACCCTCGACCAGCCCGTCGTGCGGTTCGGTCACATCGAGCACGTCCCGGTCCACTTCGACGACCTCGACGCCCTCGGCATCCTGCACAACGCCCGGTACGCGGTGCTGCTGGAACGCGCGCTCACGCCCTACTGGGCCGACCGCGGCCACGCCTACCGCGGGCGCGACAGCTCCCCCGACCTGTTCCACGCGGTACGCGAGTTCACCATCCGGTTCCGCGCCCCGATCGCCACCACCGGTCCGGTGGCCGTGCACTTCTGGCTGGCACACCTTGGCACCAGCAGCGCCGAGTACGCCTTCGAGTTCCGCTCGGTGGACGGCGTCACCCTCCACGCCGACGGCACCCGGGCCATCGTCCGGCTCGACCCGGCGACGCTGCGCCCCGCCCCGTGGACCGCGGCCGGCCGGGCGGTCGCCGAGACACTGCTGCGTCCCGCGCCGCCGGCCGCCTGACCGGCGGATCAGCGGAAGAAGGCGCGGAGCACGACGGCGTTCTCCGCCTCCAGCACCCCGCCGTAGACCTCGGGGCGGTGGAGGGCGCGGCGGTCGCGCAGCACGTCCCAGAGCGAGCCGACCGCCCCGGTCCTGGGCTCCCACGCGCCGAAGACCACCGTGGAGATCCGGGCCAGGGCGATGGCGCCCGCGCACATCGTGCAGGGTTCCAGCGTCACCACCAGGGTGCAGCCCTCCAGCCGCCAGCGTCCCAGCCGCTCGGCGGCCCGCCGCAGCGCCAGCACCTCGGCGTGCGCGGTCGGGTCTCCGGTCAGCTCGCGCTCGTTGCGGCCGACGGCCAGCTCGGCGCCGTCCGGGCCGTAGACCACCGCCCCGACCGGGATGTCCGCGACGGCGTCGACGTCGGCGCTCGCCGTGGCGTCCGGCCCCACGTCGGGACCCGTCGGGCCAGCCGGGTCCGGGCCGGTCACCGCGATTTCCAGCGCCCGGCGCATCCACAGCTCGTGCCGCTGCCGGCGGCCCACCGCTCCCGGGTCGGCCAGCCCCTCGTGCGCGCCCGGGCCGACCCGGCCCACCGCTCCCGGGGTCGGCTGCCCCGGCCGGAGCGTCTCCAGCGCCGGGTCGGTGGCGTCGGCCGGCTCCGCGCCGCCGGGCGGCACGGGCCCGGACGGCTCAGACCTCACGCATCTCCTCGACCTCGTCCCCGCAGCCGAGCACCTGGCAGATCTCCGCGGTCACGTCGGCCGGCAGCATCCCGCCGTGCCCGCAGAGGGCGAGCAGCTTCTGGGCGGAGATGCCCAGGTCGGCGAGGATGTCCGCGTCGCCCACCGGGTCGGCCTCCGGGTCCACCGCGGGCTGCTCGGTGTCGTCGTCCCCGCCGGTGGCGGTCGCCCGCGGCTCGTCGCCGTCCTCCAGGCCGGTGACCGAGGTCTTCAGGTCTCCGACCAGCAGGGCGCCCAGCCGAGACTCCTCGGCGTATGCCGAGTCGGAGCCGAAGACCCGCAGGTCCTCCCCCTCGTCCAGGCGCAGGATCACCAGATACGCGTCGTCCGCCTCGACGAAGAGCAGGGACAGGTCCGCGTCCGGCTCGACGTCGCGCAGCCGGTCGGCGACCTCGTCGATGTCGGTGGCGCCTCGCAGGCTCACCTCGTCGGCGGTCCAGCCGTCCTCGACGCGTACCGCGGCAGCAGCGAAGTACGACACGGTCCCCCCAAATTGGCCTCGGCAGCACGCCGACTCGTCACGCGTGCACGTTAACCGGTCGGGTCGGCAGGCGACCGGTCAACGCCCCGAAGGGCCGGCCAATCCTGGAGAAAGTCGGATCAGCCGGCGATCCGCTTGCGGGTGGCGATGAGCAGGCGCAGGCGCTCGCTCCGGGCCCGCTGCGGCCGTTCTCGCTGCAGTACCGCGCGGGCACCGGCCAACTCGGCAAGGAGCTGCAGGCGGCGGCGGCACCGATCGGGATCGTGCCGCGGGGTGGTCCAGGCCATACCGCCGAGGGTGAACCGTCACCGCACGTACGTCAAGACGGTCTTCGCTGCGCAGCCGGGCGCTCACTGAGAGTCACCAGAGCGGCCAGTCCCCGCTCTGCGCCCAGCCGACCGCGACGACCGCGGCGGCGATGCTCCATCCGCCGGCGGTGACGATCGCGATGCCCGTCGCGACCCCTCGGTCGCCGAACCGCACCAGCACCACAGCGGCCAGCCAGGCCAGCCCACCGGCGATCACCGTCCACCAGGCGTAGCCGGGCACGTCGCGGCCGAGCAGGCCGAAGAGGAGCAGCCAGGCCGCGGCGGTGGCGCCGCCGGCCGCCACCCCGGCACCGGTGACCGGGTACGGCTCGCGCCAGGTGGGCCGGGCCGGCGGCCCGGAGGGGAAGAGCCCCGACGGGGTGCGCGCCGGCGGGTGGCCGGCACCCGGACGCGGCTCGCCGGGTACGGCGTTCCACCCGTTCATCGCCCCTGCTCCCTCCACGGACCGTAGATGCCGCCCTCGGCGCACCAAAGTCACTCAGCGCGACGGCCGGCGCGGCCGGACGCCGGGGCGGCGATCTCGGCGTTCGTCCCTACGGTAGTGGTCTGCCAGGATGACCGGATGCGCTCGCGATCGATCGGACGCCGCCCGCGTTCGGCGTACCCGGTCCTGCTGTTGCTCGCGCCGGCGCTCGCCGCCGGCTGCGCCGCTGGCACCCGTCCCACCGCGACGCCGACGAACGTGTGGGACGGGCCGAGCCCCGTCGCGACGGCCGAGCAGCCCGCCGCGGCCACCCCGACCCCGACGCCGGCCCGCGCCGACCTGCGGCACGTCTTCCCGGTACGCGCCGACAACGTCGCCTACCATCCGACGCACTCCGTGTACCCGGGGACGGACATCTTCGCCGACTGCGGGGAGCCGGTCGTCGCCGTCACCGACGGGCGGATCCTCGAGGTGAGCCGGGTGGACCGGTTCGACAAGCGGGGTCCGCTGGGGCCGTACAACGGTGGCCTCTCGGTCTCGCTGCTCGGCGACGACGGGGTGCGCTACTACGGCTCGCACCTGAGCGCGATCTCCGCCGGCGTTGACGCCGGGGTGCGCGTCCGCGCCGGCCAGCAGCTCGGCCGCATCGGCCACACCGGCAACGCGAACAACGTCTGCCACCTGCACTTCGGCATCTCGCCCGCGTGCCGCGGCCACGACGACTGGTGGATCCGGCGGGGCGTGATCTGGCCGGCCCGGTACCTGGACTCGTGGCGCAACCGGGGCAACCGCGCGCCGGCCGCCGAGGTGGTGGCGTGGCAACGGAAGCATGGCTGCCCGAAGGCGCCGACGACCACCAGCGGCGCCGGCTGACCGGGGTCCACTCGCGACATCCGCCGTCGGACGTCCGACGCGCCCCGCGCGCCGGCGTAGGTTGCAGGGCATGAGTGCCCGGGATCCCATCGCCGACCTGCGCCGGATCGCGTTCCTGCTGGAACGGGCCAACGAGGCCACCTACCGGGTCCGGGCGTTCCGCTCGGCGGCCAAGGTCCTGGCCGCGATGCCGGCGAAGGAGGTGGCTGAGCGGGCCCGCGCCGGCACCCTCACCGAGCTGTCCGGGGTCGGGGACGTCACCGCCCGCTGCGTGGCCGAGTCGCTGGCCGGCGAGGAGCCGGTCTACCTGCGCCGGCTGGTCGCCACCGAGGGCACCGACCTGGACGCCGCGGCCACCGCGCTACGCACCGCGCTGCGCGGCGACTGCCACACCCACTCCGACTGGTCCGACGGCGGGTCACCGATCGAGGAGATGGCGCTCGCGGCGGTCGAGCTGGGCCACGAGTACCTGGTGCTGACCGACCACTCGCCCCGGCTCAAGGTGGCCCGGGGCCTCACCGCGGACCGGCTGCGCCGGCAGCTCGACCTCGTGGCGGCGGTGAACGAGGCGCTGCCCGAGGGCTTCCGCATCCTCACCGGCATCGAGGTGGACATCCTCGCCGACGGCTCGCTAGACCAGGAGGAGGAGCTGCTGGCCCGCCTCGACGTGGTGGTCGGCTCGGTGCACAGCGGGCTGAACGACGAGCGGGCGAAGATGACCCGCCGGATGCTGGCCGCGGTCGCCAACCCGCACCTGGACATCCTCGGCCACTGCACCGGCCGGATGGTCTCGTCGCGCCCCGCCGGGGTGACAGGTGCGGGCGACCGGGCGCACCGACCGCGTACCCGCTCCGAGAGCGACTTCGACGCGGACGCGGTCTTCGCCGCCTGCGCCGAGCACGGCGTCGCCGTCGAGATCAACTCCCGTCCGGAGCGGCAGGACCCGCCGAAGCGGCTGATCCGGCGCGCCCTGGAGGCCGGCTGCCGCTTCGCTATCAACACCGATGCGCACGCCCCCGGTCAGCTCGACTGGCAGCGGTTCGGCTGCGAGCGCGCGGCCCTGTGCGGGGTCCCGGCGGACCGCGTGGTCAACACCTGGGCGGCCGACCGCCTGGTGGAGTGGGCCCGCACCCGCGGCTGACCCGGCACACCGCGCGTTCGGCGGAAAGGTCAGCGGCGGGCGGCAGGCTCGGCGGCGGGCACGGCCGGCGTACCCACGCTGACGGCCGGGGGCGTCCGGCGGCGGCTCAGCAGGCCCTGGGCCACGGCCACACCGAGGAGCACGATCAGCGCGCCGACCGGCTGGTGCCAGTTCATCCGCTCGTCGAGCACGACCGCGCCGACCAGCACCGCGAAGACCGGGATCAGGTAGGTCACCGTGGAGGCCGTGCTGGCCCCGGCCACCCGGATGTTGCGCATGTTGATCACGAAGGCCAGCCCGGTGCCGAGCGCGCCGAGCGCCAGCACGCTCGCCACCACCTCGGCGGAGAGGCTGGTCGGCGCCGGCGGCGCCCCGGCCACCAGCGGCGCGACGACGGCGAGCTGGAGCGCGGCGACCAGCAGCTGCCCGGCGGAGAGCGACAGACCCGAGTACGAGCTGCCGGCCACGAACCGCTTCTGGTACGGAATGGCGACGCCGTAGCAGGCGGCCGCGCCGAGGCACATCAGCTGGCCGGTGAAGTGCGCCCCGCCCACGCCCTCCCAGACGCCGAGCACCACCAGCACACCGAGGAAGCCCAGCCCGAGCCCGACCGCGCGCCGGGTGGTCAGCCGCTCGGTGCGGAACACCAGCACCGCGAGCGGCAGCACGATCAGCGGCGTGGTGGCGTTCCAGATGCCGGCGAGCATCGACTCGACCCGCTGCTCGCCGAAGCCGAACAGGGTGAACGGCACGGCCACGCCGAAGGCGCCGACCACGAACAGGTGCGCCCAGACCCGGGGCTCGCGGGGCAGCCGGTCGCGCAGCACGGCGAGCACCACCAGCAGGGTCAGCGCACCGGTGGCGACCCGGTAGAGAGTGAGGTGCAGCGGGTGCAGCTCCTCGATCCCGACCTTGATGAACAGGAAGCTCGAACCCCAGATCGCGGCGAGCGCCAGGAATCCGGGCAGCCAGCTGCGCAGGGCGGCGCGGTCAGGAGTGGTAGCGGCGGTCACCCCTGACACTCTGCCCGAGCCGTACGACGAAGTCCCGCGCTTTTCGGACGCCGTGTCCACCACCACAGCGGCCAGCCCGAGCTGCCGCCCCGGATCTTGGCAAACAGGGTCAACATCGGGGTACCGAGGTCACGTAGGGTCGCAGCGTGGGACGAATCGATGACCTCGCCAACCGGTACGTGACCGACTGGGCCCCGCTCAGCCCGACCGGTGCCACCTACGTCGGCATCGCCGGCTACGACAACCAGCTCGACGACCTCTCCCCGGAGGGGTACGCGGCCCGCGCCGAGCTGACCCGGCGCACCCTGGCCGACCTCGACGTGACCGAACCGGACTCGGAGACGGAGCGGACCGCCAAGGAGGCTATGCAGGAGCGCCTCGGTCTGGAGCTCGCCCGGCACGAGGCCGGCGAGACCACCAGCGAGGTCAACGTGATCGCCAGCGGACTGCACGAGATCCGCATGGTCTTCGACCTGATGCCGACCGAGGGCGACGGCGCCAAGGCGAACATCGCCGCCCGGCTCAACCGGTTCGCCGGCACGCTGGAGGGCTACAAGACGACGCTGCGCGAGGCGGCCGCCGTCGGGCAGGTCAGCTCGCGGGTGCAGCTGGTCGAGGTGGCCAAGCAGTGCGACGTCTGGACCGACCCCGGCGGCGACAACTTCTTCCACGGCCTGGTCGAGCGGCTCGGCGCGGACGGCACGGTCGGTGCCGAGCTGCGCAAGGGCGCGGCGGCGGCCACCGCGGCGACCGCCCAGTTCGGCGAGTTCCTTCGCACCGAGCTGGCCCCGCAGGGCCGGGAGAAGCAGGCCGCCGGGCGCGAGCGGTACGAGCTGGCCTCGCAGTACTTCCTCGGCGCGAAGGTCGACCTGGACGAGACGTACGCCTGGGGTTTCGCGGAGCTGGCTCGCCTGGAGGGCGAGATGCGGGCGGTGGCCGCCCGGATCGTCGGTCCGGGCGCGAGCGTCGACGAGGCCGTGGCGGCCCTGGACGCGGACCCGGCCCGGACCATCCAGGGCAAGGAGGCGTTCCGGGACTGGATGCAGGCGCTCGCCGACAAGGCGATCAGCGAGCTGCACGGCACCCACTTCGACGTCCCCGAGCAGGTCCGCCGGATCGAGTGCTGCCTCGCCCCGACCAGTGACGGCGCGATCTACTACACCGGGCCGAGCGAGGACTTCTCCCGCCCCGGACGGATGTGGTGGGCGGTGCCGCAGGGCATCACCGACTTCTCCACCTGGCGGGAGGTGACCACCGTCTACCACGAGGGCGTGCCGGGTCACCACCTCCAGGTCGCCCAGACCGCCGTCCGGGCCGAGCTGCTCAACCGCTGGCAGCGGCTGCTCTGCTGGGTCTCCGGGCACGGCGAGGGCTGGGCGCTCTATTCGGAGCGGCTGATGGACGACCTGGGCTACCTGGAGGACCCGGGCGACAAGCTCGGCATGCTGGACGGGCAGGCGTTCCGGGCCGCCCGGGTGATCGTCGACATCGGCATGCACCTGGAGCTGGAGATCCCGAAGGACAACCCGTTCGGCTTCCACCCGGGCGAGCGGTGGACGCCGGAGCTGGGCTGGGAGTTCATGCGGGCGCACTGCCGGGTGCCGGACGAGAACCTGCGCTTCGAGCTGAACCGCTACCTGGGCTGGCCGGGGCAGGCCCCTTCCTACAAGGTGGGCGAGCGGATCTGGCTGCAGGCCCGCGAGGAGGCGAAGGCGCGCAAGGGCGCCGACTTCGACCTCAAGGAGTTCCACCGGCAGGCGCTCGACCTCGGCTCGCTCGGGCTCGACCCGCTGCGCAAGGCGCTCGCCCGGCTCTGAGTACGGGACCGGGGGTCGGGCGCCGGCGGGAAGCCGCCGCCCGGCCCCCGGTCACCAGGGGTGGTGGGAGGAAAGTCAGGCGAGGGCCAGCTTCAGCGTTGGCCGGGCGGTCAGCGTGTCGCTGGTGACGAAAGCCAGATCGATCACCGGGTCGGTGAACGTGATCGGGATGGGCGACGTGACCGGGATGCCGGCTGGGAACGGCAGGTCCGGCGTCAGCGTGATCGTGATGCCGAGGAGCCGGCCGACGAAGCGGGTGGAATAGAACGCCACATCGCCCTGCACGGTCAGCCGGTCGGTCACGTACTGCTGGTTGCGGCCGGCCGACCCGTCCGCGACCAGCTTGAAGTCGTCGGTCACCGCCCTGGCCATGCTGAACTTCAGCGCCTTCAACGTGCCGTTCGCGGTGGGCAGCTCGACGATCCCGTCGAACCGCAGCCCGGTCATGGTCACCTTGGAGCCGGTCAGCTTCGACGGCTTCTCGGCCACCTTCGGCTGCCCCGGATCGGCGGCGATCCGCGGCAGTGACCTGCCCGGCTCGACCTTGCCCGGCGTGGACGGAGTCCTGGTCGGGCAGGCCCCGGACCGGGTGCCCCCGGCGGGCTTCCGGCCGGCCGCCGGGCTGCCGCTCGGGGTCGCCGTGCCGGCCGGTCGGGCGATCGGCGTGGGCGTCGGGCTCGCCGGGGCACCGGCGGCACGGTCGGAGTGGCCACCGCGGAACAGGTCGCCGATCCCGTCGAGGATGTCCGTGAGCACGTTGCCGTTGCGGGTCGGGCTGGCGCTGGGGCTCGCCGACGCGGATGCCGACGGCGACGCGCTCCGGGTGGCCGGGGCGGACGGACCGGCCGGGGACGACGTGGTCGGGCAGGCCGGTGCCGCCCCTACCGGCGTGGGGGCGTGCACGGCGAGCAGTCCGCCGGCGGACAGGCTCAGCGCGACCAGGGTCACCGCGTAGAGCCGGGGATCCCGGGAGCCCGGCAGGTCGGGGCTGGCGCCGGGATCGGCGTGCGGTGCCGGTGCGGGGTCGGCCCCGGCCGCCGGCCGTGGATCGGTGACCGGTGCCCAGGCGAAGCCGAGCGCGCTGCCGACCAGGCCGAGCAGCAGACCGACGAAGAACCCGCCGAGGTTGAGCCCGAGAACCGAGTAGACCACGGTGACCGCCGCGACGATCGAGTAGAACAGCCGCTGCGCCGGGCTGAACCACATCAACATCCCACAGGTGACCAGGATGGTCGGGATCAGCCAGCCGAGGAACCCGGTCGGGCCCAGCTTCAGGGTCAGGCCGGCCAGGCTCATCTGGGTGGAGCCGAACATCTCCACGCCGGCCAGCGCGGTGAACAGGCCGCCCCAGAACGGTCGGGTCCGCCGCCAGTGGCGGAAGCCCTGCCACACCCGGCCGGCGGTGCCTGCGGACCGGACGTGCTGCGGGTTGGCGGTTGTCACGTACTCCTCCTGGCGGGGCTGAGGGACGAGGGGCAGCGACGGAGCCCGCGGAGGTTGCGCTCCCCGGGCCCCGGCTCAGCTCAGTAGCACTCCTTGCCCTTGGCGTCGTCACCGACGTTGACCTTGAGTCGCAGCCCGGTCAGGTTGAAGGTCCCGGCGGTGGTGTAGCGGGCGGTCTGCTCGAGGCCGGTGATCGTGACGTGGTCAGCGTTCTGGCCGAACGAGCCCTCCTTCGCCGACGGGTTCAGGTCGGTCGCGTCCCGACCAATCTTGATCTTGGTGAAGGTCGCGTTGCCGCCCAGGTCGTCCATGGCGATCAACATGTCCTTGGCGGTGGCCGGCTTCCCGTCGCCACCGGCGTTGATGGTGAGCACCACCGGCAGGCCGGGCAGGTCGGCCCGCACCGACTGGCAGAGCTTGGTCAGCTCGGCGTAACCGATCTCGGACAGCGCGACCGGATGCACCTTGCCGTCCTTCTCCCGGACGATGCCGCCGTACTGCTTGAAGTTGTCGCCCTCCAGCCGCTCGGCACCGATCTTGAAGGTCTGGCCCGAGACGGTGATGTTCGCCGCGAGCGCACCGCTCGACAGGCCGAACATCATCACGCCGGTGACCGCGCCGGCGGCCACCATCATCGCGGCGAAGCGCCGCCACCGGGTACGCCCGGGGTTGTCGATCCGATCCTGCACGGATTCCTCCTCGGTGGGGGGTGGTGCTCTCGGGGTGGCACGGTTCAGCGGTGGCGCCCCGAGCCGGGCGGCCACCTGTTACCAGCGGGTAACGAGTTGCCGATGATGGTGCACCCGTGAGTCGAAGGTCACAAGGCCCCGGCTACCGGACGGTAACCCCGCGGCCGCGAACGAAAATCGGGTCGTCACCCGGCGTACCTGAGACCCGGCAGCCAACCTCGCCGGGAATGCCCCAAAGTGGACAAGTCGTCGCAAGATCCATCACCGTGCGCAGTCGAGCCATCGACGAATTACGATTCCGTAACGACCGCTGTGGGTGACGGCGAAGACACCGAGGGGCGGCCCGGCATTCCCGGACCGCCCCTCGATTCCGTTACCTGGTCAGCGCTGGTCGACCTCGCCCGGCGCCGGCCGCTGGGTCGGCACCGTCGGCTCCTCGTCGGAGCGCCAGTTCGTCGACGCCGGCGGGATCTCGTCGGTCAACGGACCGCCCTCCCGCTCCTCGTCGCGGATCGCCTCCCCGTCCACCCAGGTCTCGGTCGGATCCGCCACCGGCGGGCCGTCCACCCGGTGCCGCGCGTCGCCAGCCGAGGCCAGCGCGCCACGACGGGCCACCAGCAGGCCACCGATCATCAGCGCCAGGCCCAGCACGGCCAGGCCGATCGGGGCGTACACGCTCAGCGCGGTGAGCTGCCCACGGCTGTCCTTGGCCCGCTTGACCGAGGCCGCGATGGTCGGCTCGTTGTACTGGAAGTCGGCGTCGAGCAGGGTCGTCGGGGCGCCCGAACTCGGCGTCAGGACCTTGCGCTGCACCTCACGCACCTTGACGTACGCACCGGTCAACGGGTCGACCCAGACGGTCCGGGTGTTGCTGTAGACCACCTTGCCCTCGGTCACCCCGGGGCTGAACTTGGACAGCAGCAGCCCCACCCGGCTCGGGTCGAGCTTGAGCTCCTCGTCAGCGATCACCTGCTCGAACCGGTACGCCTCGAGGCCGTCGATGGTCTCCGTACCGCCGAACTTCGCCGGGCGCACGGACCGCAGGTCGCGGTCGAAGATCTCGTAGTCCCGCTTCTCCGTGTGGAACGGGAACTTGTAGACCTGGCCGGCGAACTTGACCTGCTCCCGCTGGCCGCTGTCGTCGAGGAACTGGCCGTTCCAGTCCACCGCCGCACCAGAGACCCGGTCCAGCGCCAGCTCGGCTCCGTACGCGGAGACCAGCTGCTTGTCGTCCGTCCGGTCCACCGTCTGGCCGACCTTCCACACGACGGCATCGCCGTCGAGGTCACCGGTGAGCTTCGCGGTCGCGTCGCGATCCGGAGTGACCAGGATGGTGGACTTGAGGTTGCCGGAGTTGATCGCGATGTTCCCGTCGCTGATCTGGAGGTACGTCGCGTTGCTGGCCTCGGCCACCGACGTCGAAGGAGCCAGGTCGTAGGGGAGCTTGGTCATCGCGGGTGTAACGACGAACACCAATCCGGCGGCCAGCGCCAGGAGCAGTCCGCCGCCGCCGAACAGCACGGCACCTATGGCGCGGTGCTTCATGTTTCCTCCCTGGAGGAGCTCAATTTCGTCGCTGTCGATCAGTGAGATGGGCGCGAGGTTACTACCTGGTCACATGGCGACGCGACCCCCGGTCAGCCCTTCTTTTCCCGCCGCCGCGGCCTGTTCTCCGTCGAAGGTGGCACCTCGGCCGGCCACCGGGGCCGCCTGGGCCGACTGCCCGCCGGCCTCGTCCGCCGGGCCACCCGCCCGGCGGAGCACGAGCAGGAAGTTCCACGCGGCGATCTCGCGTGCCCCCGGCACCCGGATGATCCACTGCCCCCACCACGGGTGATAGCGCGGCAGCGCGTCCAGCACCTCCACGTCCCGGTTGGCCCGGACCCAGCGCAGCGTGTCGGAGATCGAGACCGGGAAGAGGGTCTCCCGGAACCGGTTCTTCGGCGGCCGGCCCATCCGCCGCTGATAGCGCTGCCGGGCGCGTTCCCCGCCCAGCCAGTGCCACGGCGACGTCTCGTGCCCACCCCACGGCGACAGCCACGGAGTGAACGAGACGAAGAGGACACCTCCCGGTCGGGTCACCCGCGCCATCTCGTCCAGCATCCGGGTCGGCTCGGACACGTGCTCGAGCACATTGGACGAGAAGCAGACGTCCACGGCGGAGGACCGCACCGGCAGGGCTGTGCCGCTGCCCCGGACCATCCCGGAAACCGACTCGCCGGCCGCCGAGAAGTCGCCGACGTCCGGGTCCAGCCCCAAGTAGGTGGCGCCGGCCCCGCGGAAGGCCGCGGCGAAGTAACCCGGGCCCCCGCCGACGTCCAGCACGGTCCGCCCGGCGAGTTCGGTGTAGCCGCCGACCTGGCGTACCGAGTCGTCGGCCAGCAGGCCGTAGAAGTGGTCCGGGTCGCTCTGTTCGCGCCGGAAACCCCGGAACAGGGTCACCGAGCGGCCCAGCGTGGCGAACCGGCGGCGGGCCGCCCGCCCACCGGTCCCGCCGTGCGCACCCGTCATCGCAGCACCGTCCTGTCGTCGTCCTGTCCCGTGGCCGGCGTGCCGCCCGCCGTCGGGGATTCCCCCTCGTCCGCCGGCACCGCTGGGCCCGGATCACCGTCGTCCGCCGCCGGGGGCGTGCCGGGCACCGGGACCACCGCCGCCACCACCGCACCGACCGCGACCAGCATCGCTCCCTGCACCCACGACCCGTACGCCCACTCCTGGCCGTGACCCTGCCAGCGGCCGGACACCGCGGTCACCGTGGCCACGGTCAGCCCACCCAGCACCACCACCGGCAGAGCCCGGAGGGCCAGCTGTCGCAGCAGCATCGCGGCGATCACGATAGCCACCGGCAGAACCCCGCCGAGCGCGGCCAGCAGCAGCACCAGCAGGACGCCGATCGCCCAGGGCGAGCCCTCGGCCGGCAGGCCCGGGTCGTCGACCGGCCGGCGGCGGGCCGGCCAGCAGGCCAGTAGCAGCACGCCGAGCGCGGTCAGCGCGCCGAGGGCCAGGCCACCGCGATACGCGCGGTCCGGCGCGAAGACCAGCCGCACCTCGCCCCCGGCGCCGGCCGGCAGCACCCACGCCTGCTGCCAGCCGTCGACCCGGGTCGACGTCAGCGTCCGCCCGTCCAGGGTGGCGGTCCAGCCCACGTTCGCGTTCTCCGGCACCACCAGCAGCGCCTCGTCGCCCGCGGCCACCCGGACCCGCCGGTCGGTCGGGTCCCAGTCCCGCACCGACACCTCGCGGTGGTGGGGCGCCAGCACCGCCGCGCCCTCCGGCCGCAGGGCGGCGTCCTGCACCACGAAGCCACGCGACGGGGTGGTGACCAACCGGTGCCCGCCAGCCGGCAGGTCCACCACCGGACCGGTCGCGCCGCAGAAGCGGACCGGCAGCGAGCGCCCGGCCACCGCGTCGGCCAGAGTGCCGGTGACGGCCGTGTCGTACCGGAACCCGTCCAGCTCGACGGCCGGGCCCTCCCCGCACGGCACCGAGACCGGGGTGCTGCCGCGCAGCGGGCGGAGCAGGCCGCCCAGCGCGGGGATCTCCACCTCGGCGATACCGGCGGTCGCGGTCCAGCCGTTCCCGCGCCGGTCGGCCTTCCGCTCGGCCGACTGGCGCACCGCGATCTCGATCCGGTCGGTACGCACGGCGGCGAACCGGACCACACCGTCAGCGCCAACCGGCACCACCTGCGCGCGCCCGGGGGTACGCACCTCGACCACCTCGGGCAGCGAGCCGACCGGCAGCTCGGCGGGGCGCAGCCGGAGCTGGTCGATCCGCCGCTGCCCCGGCCAGGCGAGCCGCAGGGTGGGTCGCAGGTCGCCGGTGCCGGCCAGCCACGCCGTGCCCGGATCACCGTCGACAGCCGCGTACGCCGCCACGGCCGGGTCGCCGGCCAGGTACGACGAGGCGCTCGCCGACACCCCGGCCCCGGTCAGCGTCAGCTCACCCCCCGGTCGCGCGACGGCGGTGACCGCGAGCCGGTAGGTGGCCGCGACAGGGCTGCGGAACAGCCGATCGACGCCGAGCGGTTCCTCGCCGACCCGGGCCAGGAACCGGTCGCACCGGATGACACTGCCCGCGGGGCGTACCCCGGGACCGGCCGGCGGGATCGCAACCGGCGCGGCGTCGGACCCGGCGCCCGGCGCGGCGGTCGGGAAGCACGCCGGGCGCTGCCCGGAGCCCCGACTGAACGACCAGGTCACCGGGGTGGCGAGGCCGTCGGGCAGGTCCGTCGGCACGCGCAGCGCCCGGTGCGGAGTGGTCCCCGGGACGGTGAGGTCCCGGATGCCGACCCCGCCGTCGAGCCGGCCCCCGGCGACGGCGAGGACGGTGACCCGGATGGTGCTGGTGGAGCCGGGCAGCGTGTAGTAGGTGTGCGCGCCGATTGTGCCGGCCACGTCGTGGTCGACCGATCCCCGGTCGGTGGTGAGCCGGAACCGGGTCACCGGCCACCCCACCCCGAGGTCATCGACGAAGGCCAGCGACACCTGCGCGACCTCGCGCGGGGTGTCCAGGTCAACCTGCAGCCACTGCCCGATCGGCCCGGCCAGCGGCGCCGACTGCCAGGCGGTGCCGCCGTCACCGTCCACCGCGGCGAACGGCAGGTGCGACGGATCGGCCGGGGCGAGGTTGTCCACGTAGCTCGCGGAGCTGGAGGCGGTGATCTCCCGGAGGCCCTGGTACGTCGCGACCGTCTGGTGCGTCATCCCGCGGAACGGCAGCAGGTCCAGGGCCACCCGGCGCTGCCGTCCCGCCTCCGTGGCGGTCAACGTCTGGCTGAGGTTGTCCCGTACCCGGCCGATGTCCCGCTCGCGGCGACGCAGCCCATCGGTGACGATCCACCGCTGGCCGCCCGGCCGGTCCCGGTCACCGGCGAGGACCACCGGCCGGTCCCGCTCGATCAGCCCCTGTTCCAGCAGCGGCAGCAGCGCCTCCGGCCCACCGCTGACCGTCGGCACGTCGGCGGTCAGCACCGCCGAGGCGGCGGGCACCGGCCGCTGCACCTCGTACACCTCGATGGCCGGCAGCGTTCCGGCGTCGTCGTCCACCGGGCTGCCCGGTACCCGGCCGACCGCGGCGGTGGTGCCGAAGCTGGCCACCCGGACGATGCCCGGCGAGTCGGTGAGCGCACGCCGCAGCACCGCCACCGGCGGGACGTCCACCTGCCCACGCTCGATGTCGTTGCGCAGCAGCAGGTGGCGGAAGCCGGACCGGGCGAGGAAGTCGGCGAGCCCGGCGGAGCCCTGGCCGTGGGCGAGGACGCTCTCGACGGTGTCCATCATCCGGGTGTTGCCGGCCGAGCCGAGCGGGATCTGGTTGCGCACCGCCCACGGCGCGCCGGCCAGCGACTGGAGCGGCTCGTCGACCGTGCGTCCCCACTCGTACTGACCGAAGCCGGTGCCGGGCACGACCAGGGTGCGGGCCAGCGCGTCCCGGTCGGCCAGCCAGGTCGCCGCCGCCCGCCAGTGCGGCGGCAGGTCGTGCCAGCCCGGGCCGGGCCGCAGCAGACCGAGCCAGGCCGGCGCGGCGGCGCCCAGCACGAGCAGGAAGACCGGTACGAACACCAGCGGACGCAGCCGGACCGCGCGTCCCCGCCGGACGGCGGCGGTACGCAGCCGCACGGTGACCGCGTCGACGCCGTGCGCGAAGCCGAGCATCAACGGCAGCCGCAGCACCGGTTCCAGCTTGTGCACGTTGCGCAACGGCGCCAGCGGCCCGTCCAGCAGGTTCCGGACCTGCTCGGAGAGCGGGCTGTCCAAACTGCCGACGTAGCCCATGGTCAGCAGGGTCAGCCCGGCGAGGAAGCCGAGGACCAGGAAGCGGCGCTCGGGCAGCAGGTTGCCCGCCAGCCCGGCCAGGCCGATCAGCGCCACCAACGCGGTGAGCGCCATCAGCACCGGGTTGTCGATCAGCAGCCAGCCGGCCGGCCACCACGGGTCGCCCTGAACGATGTAGGCGACCCACTGGTTCGTGCCACGTACCGCCTGGAAGAGCGAGGCGACCGCGGTGGTGGTGGTGGACGACTCGATGTAGTCCAGGAACGGCAGGCTGTACTGGCCGAGCAGCAGCAACGGCACGATCCACCAGAGGCACGCCGCGACGACCGAGAGGCACCACCAGGCCGCCAGCCGCAGATGCGCGCGGTCCCACCGGCGGGAGAGCAGCCAGACGCCCGGCAGCACGAGGGCCAGCAGCACCACCGCCGCGTTGACCCCGCCCATGCCGAACACGGCCAGGCCGGAGAGCGCGGCCGCCCGACGGGGCGAGCCGATCCGGCGGGCGTTCACCAGCGGCAGCAGCACCCACGGCAGCAGCGCGGCCGAGAGCATCTCCGAGGAGAGCGCGCCGACCTCGGTGAGCATCCGGGGGGCCAGGGCATAGCCGAGCGCGGCCGCGTACCGGGTCGGCTCGGTGCCGATCCGCATTGCCCGGGCCAGCCGGAGCAGGCCGTAGAACGCGGCGCAGAACAGCAGCGCGCACCAGAGCCGCTGGGTGATCCACGGCGGTACGCCGAGCAGCTGGCCGGCGGCGAAGAACGGGCCCATCGGGAACAGGTAGCCGTACGCCTGGTTCTGCAGCTCGCCCGAGGTCGCCTCGGGGTTCCACAGGTGCAGCGTCCGGGCCAGGAAGTGGATCGGGTTCGCGGCCAGGTCGAGCTTGGTGTCGAAGGTGACCTGCCCGGGGCGCTGCCCGAAGGCGATGGCGACGAGCAGGAGCATCGAGAACACCGTGCCGGGCGCGGCGCGGACCGCCCGGACCAGCCGAGTGGTCACCGGCGGCATTCCGGCGGCAGGCAGCTCAGCTTGGCGAGCGCGGCGAAGAAGATCCGTCGCATCCCGCCCGGCTGCTCGGTACGGAACACCTGCCCCCCGGTGGTCTTCGCGATCGCGATCAGCTCGCCCGGGTCGACGTCCCGGCCCAGCCCGATGAAGACGATCGGCAGCGGGCGGCGCGGGTCCTGCAGCGCGGCGAGTTCGGCGAGGAACTTCTCCCGGCCGATGCTGTCCGCGTCCTCGTTCCGCCCGTCCGTCATGATCAGCACCAGGTTGATCCGGCCGGGCGTCCAGTGCCGCCGGGCGTCCTGGTACGCGGCCAGCGTCGTGTCGTACAGGCCGGTCCCGCCCTTCGCCTTGACCCGTACTGCGGCCAGCCGGGCGGCCAGCGTCGCCCGCTGTGCCCGCAGCGGTCCGACCGGCAGGATCTCCCGGTAGTCCCGCTCACCGTCGACCTTCGTCGAGAACACCCAGATCCCGAGCTCGCTGTTGTCCAGCAGCAGGCCGGCGCCCTCCCGGGCCGCCTGGAGCGTCGCGCCCAGCCGGGTCTGGTCGGTGCCGGGCACCCGGGCGGACATCGAGCCGGAGATGTCCAGCACGGTGAGGATCCGGGCGCTGCGCTGCACCCCGCTCCAGCGGGTGAGCACCTCGGTGACCGTCTCCTCGTCCGGCAGCGGCACCGGCTCCCGCTCGTCGGCGCGCAGCCGGCGGTCCTTCGGCATGGCCGGCGGGAAGCCCGCGGCGGTCCGGAAGCCGTACTCGCTCAGCACCCCGCGCGACTCGCGGGTCAGCAGCTCGGACAGGAACCCGGCGGCCGCCTCCCGGACCGCGTCCCGCGCGCCGGGCAGCACGACGTACGGCAGGTCGAGCGAGGGCACCGCCGCCTCCGGGTACGCGGCGACCAGCTTGTCCGCGCCGGCCAGCGCGTTGTGCCCGAGCACCGCCTGCTCCGTGGTGGCGACCGCGTCCGCCCGGCCGGGCAGCCCGGCGCCGGGCGGCAGCGCGACGGACGCGTCCGGGCTGAACGTTCGGCCGGCCAACCGGCGCAGCACCGCCGCCACCGTGCCGTCCGGTGCGCCTTCCCGGGCGGCGAGCGCCCGGACGCCGAGCAGCGCACCCACCCCGGCCGGGTCGACGGCCGGGTCGGGCAGTCCCACCGTCGCCGCCCGGGCCGTCGGGCCGACCAGCGCAGACCAGGTCAGCGGCTTCGCCGGCCAGCCCAGCCGGCGCGCTGCCGGCTCGGTCACCGCCAGCACGACCGGCGTGCTCGCCACCGAGGTGCCCTGCCCGGGCACCTCGAAGGCGCCGCCGGAGCGGGCCCGGCGCAGCCAGAACGTGGACTCGGGCAGCCAGGCGTCGGCGACGTCGGCCGCGCCGGCCAGCTCGCCGGCGACGGCGGCCGACTCCCGGGCCTGGACAGTGATCGACACGCAGGGTTGGCGGCCGGCGGCGGCGCGGACGATCCGGTCCACCGCCGGGGCGACCACCGGGGCGACCGCCACCCGCAGCCCGACCCGTTCGGCGCACTCCGGAGCGCTCCGATCGTCCCGCAGCCAGGTCACCCCGGCCCAGCCGACCAGCAGCAGCACGAGGGCGGCGCTGAGCAGCACCACCGGCGAGCGACGGGCGAGGTACCGCAACGGCGTGGAAGGGCCGCGCACCACTGCAGGTCACCTCCTCGTCGTCACCCGTCGGCACGTCCCGGCCGCAGGTCCCGGGTGTCGCGGGCGGGGGCACACCCTGGCCACCGGCACCACACGCTTCTGCGGTGCACACCCTGCCAAGGTTTTCCGCCGCCGGCAAACCCCTGATCGACGAGCTGTCATCTGCGGGCGTTACCGTCTCGGCCCATTGCGTACGCGGCCCCGACCGCCCTAGGGTGGCGCGATCGTGCCGCTTACTCATCGGTAGGAGCAGCGTGGACAACTCCAGAACCCCCACCTCTCGCCACGTGCTGTTCCTGAACTGGCGCGACACGAGCAACCCGGAGGGCGGCGGCTCGGAGGTCTACGTCGAACGGATCGCCGCCGAACTGGTCGCGGCGGGTCACCAGGTGACGCTGCTCTGCGCGGCGCACGAACGGGCCGGCGCGGCCGACACCACCGCGGACGGGGTACGGATGCTGCGCCGGGGCTCCCGGCACACCGTGTACGCCCGGGCCGCGCTCACCTGCCTGGCCGGGCGGCTCGGCCTGGGCCCGCTGAGCCGGCGCGGCCTCGGCCGGCCGGACCTGGTCGTCGACGTCTGCAACGGCGTGCCGTTCTTCGCCCCGCTCTACGCCGGCCGGCCGGTGCTCGCCCTGGTGCACCACGTTCACCGGGAACAGTGGCCGGTGGTCTTCGGCCCGTGGATGGCCCGGCTCGGCTGGTGGATCGAGTCCTGGCTGGCGGTCCGGCTCTACCGCCGCTGCCGGTACGTCACCGTCTCGCAGGCCAGCCGCGCGGAGCTGGCCGAGCTCGGGGTGGCCGCGGAGCGGATCGACGTGGTCCCGAACGGCACCCCGCCGGTGACCGGCGCGCCGCTGCCCCGCAGCACCCACCCGTCGCTGCTGGTGCTCGGCCGGCTGGTCCCGCACAAGCGGGTGGAGATCGCCCTGCGCACGGTGGCCGAGCTGATCGGGAAGCTGCCCGACCTGGAGCTGGTGGTGGCCGGTCAGGGCTGGTGGGAGCAGCCGCTGCGGCAGCTCAGCGTCGAGCTGGGGATCTCCGACCACGTCCGGTTCACCGGGTTCATCAGCGAGGAGGAGAAGCACGCCGTCCTCTCCGCGGCCTGGGTCGCGCTCACCCCGTCACTCAAGGAGGGCTGGGGCCTGACCATCGTCGAGGCCGCCGCCCGGAGCACCCCCACGGTCGCTTTCCGCTACGCGGGGGGCGTCGCCGAGGCGATGGTCGACACCGAGACCGGCCTGCTCGTCGACGACGAGCGGGAGTTCACCGATCAGGTACGGGAACTGCTCGCCGACGACGTGCGCCGCAAGGCCATGGGTGAGGCGGCGTTCGCGCACGCGTCCCGGTTCACCTGGGCCGCGACCGGTACCCGCTTCGCCCAGCTGGTCGCCCAGATCGCCCATGGCGGCGCCGGCCGCTGACCGGTCGGCGGCGGGCGGAAAGACAGAAGCCGGGGTGCCCGCACCAGCGGACCCCCGGCTCCGTTCGTCGTCAGCGCGTGCCGTACACGATGTCGGCGCCCTGCTCACTCACCTTGGTGTTGGCAGCTTCCTTGGCGGACGGGCTGAGCGCGTCCTTCAGACCGACACTGCCGAGCAGGCCGAGCACGACCCCGAGCACACCGACGGCCACGAACGCGGGCAGGTTCCTCATCCACCTTCTCCTTCCGCGGGACTCGCGTGCCGGGACGCTACCACGCGTCGTCGTACGCGCGCAGCGCCCGAAAAACCGATGACCACCACCACCGTTCCGGCGATCATGTGGGCCAGCCCCACCGCCCCGGGACGCGACGGACCGCCCGGCGCCGACCAGCGGGGGTTCTCGTAGAGGGTCAGCTCCGGTCCGGCGTGGACGAGTCGGAGACCGGCCAGGGTGCTCGTCGGCGGTGACGGGCCGGCCGCCCGCTGCACCAGCACCCAGCGCGGGCCGGCGGCGGTCAGCGGCGTACCGGCGGCGAGCAGCTCCCGCACCCGGGCCGCGCGCGGGTCCTCACCCGCCACGGCCAGGTCACCGACCCGCAGCGTGTCGTCGATCAGCACCGGCGCGGCGAGGTACCGGGGCGCCGGATCGATCACCACCTGCCCGCGGTTCCAGCCGTACCGCTGGTATTCCTGGAACGGCAGGGAGATCACCTCGCCGGGCCGGTCGTCAACCTGCCGGGCGACGGCGGCCCAGTCCGCCGGCCAGCTCACCGGGCGCAGCCGACCGAGCGCGCCGAACGCCAGATCGGGCAGGATCGCCACCGGCAGCAGCGCCGCGCCGACCAGCAGCACCTGACCGGTGTACGCGTCGAAGCGCTCCGCCAGCCGGCCGGCCAGCCGCTCCGCGCCGAGCGCACCGGCCAGCGCCAGGGCCAGCGCGTACCCGACGAGCAGCTTCTGACCGTCCCGGACCAGGCCCGCGCCGGGCACCGTGGCGATCAGCCAGCCGAGCAGGCCCACACCGCCGGGCAGCGCGCCGAGCGCCGCCGCCAGCCACGAGCCGACCGCGAGCAGCCCGAGCCGCCCGGCCACCCCGGCCGGCCAGCGCCGGCGCAGCAGGGGTACGCCGTACAGGGCGAGGAGCAGCAACAGCGCGGTGCCCAGCGGCGCCAGCGCGGCCCCACGCGACGCCGGCATGGTCTGCGCGTTCCAGATCCCACCGGTGCCGGCGAGCGCCGCCAGCGGTCCGGCCCAGTTCTCCGACCGGGCGGCGAACGCGACCACCCCCGCCGGATCGGACCGCCCACCGGTCGCGCTGCCCACTCCGGCCACCAGCCAGGGCGCGTTGACCAGCAGCGCCGTCCCGAGGGCGGTCGCCGCCGACCGCCGAGCGCCCGGATAACGGCCGGGCAGCAGCACCGCCATGGCCGCGAGCGCGAGCAGCCCGCCCGTCGGGGTGATCGCGGAAGCCGCGGCGGCCAGCAGGAGCCGGCGCAGCGCGCCCGGCCGACCGAGCCGTACGCCGATCGCCGCCTCGACCAGCCAGGGCAGCGCGGCGTACGCCACCAGCAGCCCCCACTGCCCGATCAACAGTCGCTCGGCCAGGTAAGGCGTCCACGCATAGCCGAGCGCGGCCACCACCCGGACCGACGTCCGTCCGGTCGGCACCAGCCGGGCGGCGCCGAGCGCGGCCAGGTAGAGGATCGCCACCAGCGCCAGCCGCTGCACCAGCCAACCCGGCACCAGCCCGGTGGCGAGCGCGACCACGGCATCCTGCGGCACCGCCCGGGGCAGCGCGGACGCGGGCGCGATGACGTCCCAGCTCAACGGCTGCCGGGGCACGAAGACCATGTCGTAGCGGAGCACGTACCCGGGCAGCGCCAGCGGCGCGAGCACCACCGCCGTCACGGCGGCGGCCACGCCGTGCGGCACCAGCCGTTCGCGCATCTCCTCGACCTCACGTGACTGCCGGGGCGCGACCCGGGCCGCGCTGGTGGCGGCCACTGTACGCGGCCGTTCCGGCGCGCCGGCCATCCGTGAACCATCCGTTGACCTGATGGGGCCGGCGGTGGCCGGTGTGGCAGTCTTCCCGCCATGGCATTGACGGGACCGGAGGCGACGACGCCACCCGACGAGAGCGGATGGATCGGCAGTTGGGTACGCGCCGACCCGGTCCGAGCGGTCGGCGTCGCGATGATCCTGGTGAGCCTCGCCTGGCGGGCGCAGCTCGCCTCCCGAGGCTTCCTCGCGGCCGACGACTGGGTGCTCGTCGCCCAGTCCGCCGGGTCGGATCTCACGCCGGGCTTCCTGTTCACCCTCTACAACAACCACTTCATGCCCGCGGCGCGGCTGCTCACCTGGCTGGTCACCCACGCGTTCGGGTACGCCTACTGGCCGTACGTGCTGCTGATGATCATCGGTCAGGCGCTGATCGCGGTGGCCTTCCATCGGCTGCTGCGGGCACTGCTGCGGCCGGGCTGGCTGCTGCTGGTCCCGCTCGGCATGTTCCTGTTCAGCCCGTTGACCCTGGAGGCGACCTCCTGGTGGGCGGTCGGCGCCAACATGCTGGCGATGCAGCTGGCCATGGTGCTCGCCCTCGGCGCCCAGTTGAAGTACGTCCGCACCAGGCGGAGGCGGCACCTGGTCTCCCTCGCCCTGTCCGTCCTGCTCGGCCTGCTCTTCTTCGAGAAGACGCTGCTGGTCGTACCGCTGGTCTTCCTCTTCACCGCGTGCCTGTTCGCCGACGGCGGCCCGGTACGCGCGGTGGCGACCACGCTGCGCCGCTGGTGGGCGTCCTGGGCGATGCTCGCCGCCGTCTCGGTCGGTTTCCTCGCCGCCTACCTGTCCCGCGCCGAGTCCTCGCTGCGCCAGCCGAACTCCCTCTTCGAGGTGCTCACCTTCCTCGAACAGCTGCTCGGGTCGACCCTGGTGCCCGGCCTGTTCGGCGGGCCGTGGCACTGGCTCGGCGCGGGCGACGGCGCGCCGGTGGTCGCACCGCCGGAGCTGGGGCGCTGGCTGGCCTGGGCGGCCCTGGTCGCCCTGATCGTGGTCACACTGCGGCTGCGCCGGATCGCCGCGCGGGCCTGGGTACTGCTCGGAACGTACCTGCTGGTGGTTGCGGCGCTGCTGGCCGCGACCCGGCTGGGCTCGATCTTCAGCGACCTGGCCGGGGCGGTGCCCCGTTACGTCAGCGACGTGGCCGTGGTGGCCGCGCTCTGCGTCGGCGTCGCCCTGCTCGGGCTGGCCGCCCCCGCGCCGGCTGCACCGCCGGAGGCGGAGGACGCGCCGGCTGCACCGCCGGAGGCGGAGGACGCGCCGGCCGCGCCGGACGACACGGCGCCGGTCGCCGAGGCTGCTGCGGCGACCACCGGGATCGCGGAGCAGACCGTCCCCGAGCCGGCCGGAGGGCCTGCTGCCGTCGCACCGTCGGCGGACGCACCAGGGGAGATGGCACCGCCCACACCGCGCCGGGGGATCATCCACGCGGAAATGGGCCTGGACGAGACGGCACCCGGTCCCGCCCCCGCCATGCGGCGGGCCACGACGGATCTGCCCTCGCCCGAGCCGGCGGCCGTCCCCGCGCCCCGGGCCGGCGCCTCGGATCTCGACCGGGTGCCCGACGTGGTGGCCCGCAACCGTGAGCCGGTCGCGGCGGCGCTCGCCGCCGTGCTGGTCGCGGCCGGGCTCGGCACCGCCTGGACCACCGCCCGGTACGGCGACGAGTGGGCGACCAACACCGGCCGCACCTACCTGGAGACGGTCCGCACCGAGCTGGCCGGCGCCCCGCCCGGCACCGTGTTCTTCGACCGGGTGGTCCCGAACGACGTGGTGCTCAACCTCTCCGCTCCGTACAACAAGCAGTCCCGGTTCTTCCGACCCCTCTCCGACCGGCCGGTGTTCGTCACCGAGGCGGAGAACCCGTCCGTCTTCGACGACTCCGGCCGGATCGCCGCGCTCGGTGTGGACGGGCCGTCGGTCCGGCCCGGGCCGGAGGAGGGCTGCGGCTACAAGCTGACCGACGGGCAGATGGTCCGGATGCCGCTCAACGGGAACCCGATCGAATGGGACTGGGTGGTCCGGGTCGGCTACCTCGCCTCGGCTGACGCCACCGCCACCCTGCGGCTCGGCGACGGCGTCCGGGAGTTCCCCGTGCAGCGCGGGCTGCACCAGGTCTTCTTCGAGATCACCGGCGGCGACGACGCCGTCGACCTCACCCTGCACGGCCCCGACGTGACGCTCTGCACGAACGAGGTCACCGTCGGCTCCGCCACCGCCCGCCAGTGAGGACGGACGACCGCACCGCCGTCGACGACGGCCGGGCGGCACACGGCGGCCCGGCGCAGGGCGGCGGCGGGAGGTCCGGCAGCACCGGGTTGGGCGCGGCCGGCGCGGCGGTGACCGTGGCCACCACCCTGACCAATGCGCTGGCCTACCTGGTCCCGGTGCTCGGCGCGCGGCAACTGGCCCCCGCCGACCTCGGCGCGCTGGCCACGGTGCTCGCGCTGGGCGCCATCGCAGCCGTGCCGGGTTTCGGGCTGCAGATCGCCGTTGCGGTCCACCGTGCCCGGCGCGGACCGACCGCCACCGCCCGACTGGCCCTGCTCACCGCCGCGCTGACCGCCGGGGTCACCGCGCTGGCGGCGCCAATGCTGGCGGCGCTGCTGCGACTGCCGATCACGCTGACGCTGCTGCTCGCGGTGACCACCTTCGCCACCGTGCTGGCCGGCCGGTGGCTCGGCGAGCTCCAGGGTGACCAGCGCTTCGTCCGGCTCTCGGCCGCGATGACCGTCCTCGCCGCCGGCCGGTACGGCGGGCTGATCGTCGGCCTGGCGCTCGGCCGCGGGCCGATCCTCTGCCTGCTGCTCGGCACGGTGACCGGCTTCCTCGCCCTCCCGCTGCTGGCCCGCCTGGCCGCCCCGGGCCGGTTCACCGCACCCCCGACGGCGGACACCTGCGCCGTGCCGGCCGCGCCGGCCGACCTGACGACACCCGCATCGGCCACCCCGGACGACCGGAAGCTGCGCCCTGGGCAGGTGATGACGGCGTGCGGGGCGACGCTGGCCATGCTGACCATCTCGTACGCCGACCTGATCCTCGCCCGTCAACTGCTCCCGGCCGCCGGCTCCGGCGGGTACGCGGTCGGGTCGGTGCTGACCAAGGGTGCGCTCTGGGCGCCACAGGTGGTCACCCTGCTTCTGCTGCCCCGGCTGGCCCAGGGTGACCGGCGGGCCCGCGCCCTCGGGATGGCCGTGATCGCCGCCTGCGGCGCGTTCCTCGTCGCCGCCTCCGCGTTCGCCGGAGAGTTGGCGTTCCGGCTCGCCGGGGGCACCGACTACCTGCACCTCGCCGACCAGGCCCCGCTCTTCGCCGCCACCGGCGCCCTGTACGCGGTCGTCTTCATGCTGGTCAACGACCGGGTGGCGACCGGTGCGCGCTGGCCGGCCGCGCCGCTCTGGGTGGCCGCGGTCGGGTTGGCCGTCGCGGCTCGGCTGATCGCGCCGCACACGGTGACCGGGGTGTTGACCTGCGCGCTCGTCACCGCCGCCGGGACCGCCGCGGTGATGTGCTGGCTGGTGTTCCGACCAGCGCGACGCTGACACCGGCTGCCCGGCCCCATCGGCGCCGGCCGGCTCTGCGACGGCAGGGACATCGACGCCTCCGACATCAAGCGCCGGCGCCGTCAGTCGCCGTCGGCCAGCCAGGAGCCGAGCAGGTGGTGGTCGATCGAGTCGGCCCGGCCCAGCGGCCGACCGGCGGCCACCCGCTCGCGCAGCTCGTCCCGGCTGAACCAGCGCGCTTCCACCAGCTCCTCGCCGTCGACCTGCACCTCCTCGGAGGCGGCGGTGGCCCGGAAACCGACCATCAGGCCGGCCGGGAACGGCCAGGGCTGGGAGCCCTGGTACGACAGGCCGACGACGGTCACCCCGGCCTCCTCGGCCATTTCCCGCCGGACCGCGTCCTCCAGGCTCTCGCCCACCTCGACGAAGCCGGCCAGCGTCGACCACGACCCCTCCGGGGCGCCCCGGTGCCGGGCCAGCAGGCAACGGTCCGGTTCACCGGGCGCCTCCACCAACACGATGATCGCCGGCTCGATCCGGGGGAAGAGGAGCCGGCCGCAGCCGGAGCCCGTGCAGGTGCGGGTGTGCCCGCCGCCGGTGGCGACCGTGTGGGCCCCGCAGCCGCCGCAGTACCGCTGCCCCCGGTGCCAGTGCAGCAGCCCCCGGGCGTACGCCTGGACCGCCGCCTCGGCCGGTCGCAGCCCGCCCGCCAGGGCCCGGACGTCCACCGCCGCGGCCGCCGCCGCCAGTTCCCGCGCCTCCCGCTCGGTACGGGCGGAGACGTCCACGGCGAAGACCGCCGCGCCGGCGTCCAGGCCGAGGAAGACCGTCTCGTCGGCGGCGGCGAGCAGCTCGGTGGCCTCGGCGACGCCACGCCGGACCGGGCTCCCGTCGGGCCCGACCAGGCAGTGGTCCCGCCAGAGCGGCAGCACCACGCTCTCCCGGTCGGTCAACCGCGCGGCGATCCACTCCGGGTCCGCCCGCAGCGCAGCGGCCCGGTCCAGCCACCCGCCGCCGTACGCCATGGTCCGCTCTTCGGTTTGCACCCGGACACCGTCCCACGGGCCGGCCGTGCGCGGGGACCGGCGGCGGGTGACCGTCGCGACACCGTCCGCCGGCCGTCCGACACGCGGCGGCGGAGATGCCCGGGCGGACCCTCCCGGCCGGCTCGAGCGTTGGATACCGTAGTTGTCTTCCGGGTGGGGGAGCTGCTCCCCACGTGGTACTTCCGATCGAGGTAGCTGTGACGCTGTACGGCGAAAAACCCCCACCAACCGACGACCGTCCCACGGTGCAGGTCACCGCGGTGAGCTGGCCGGGCGGCGAGCCGGAACCGACGGGATCGGGCGGCCGGCCGGCGGCCGGGTCGCGCTTCCGGCGCGGGCGGCTCCTGCTGGCCGGCGGGGTGACCGCGGCCGTGCTGGCCGCTGTGGCGGGCGCCGGCGCCTACGCGTACGCCGGGGACATCCCCCGCGGCACCACCGTGCTCGGTGCCGAGCTGGGTGGCCTCAGCCGGACGGATGCGGCCCGCGAGCTGCGGACGGCGTTGGAGCGCCGCGCGGGGGCGCTGAGCGCCCCGGTCCGCGTCACGGTGGGGGAGCGGACCGCCGAGGTCAAGCCGGCGGACGTCGGCCTCGCGGTGGACGTGGAGGCCACCGTGGCGGCGGCCGCCGCCGCCGACGCGCATCCGGTCAGCCGCCTCGTCGGCTCCCGCTCGGTCGACCCGGTGGTGACCGTCGACGTCGACCGGCTCGACGCCGCGCTCCGCACCGTGGTGGGAAGGCGGGGCCGGGAGATGACCATGCCGACGATCATCTTCACCGGCACCACGCCCAAGCCGGTCTACCCGAAGCCCAGCCTCACCCTCGACCCGCCGCGCTCGGCCGAGGCGGTCAAGGCAGCCTGGCTCGACAACCGGCCGGCCACGGTCCCGCTGGTCGAAAAGCACCCGGCGACCACCCGCGAGGAGGTGGACCGGCTGCTCGACGAGCTGGCGAAGCCGGCCGTCGCCGCCCCGGTCACCCTGACCACCGAGAAGGGTTCGCTCACCATCCCGGCGAGCGCGATCGCCGGTAGCCTGCGCTTCTCCGCGGACGAGGCGGGGAAGATGGTCCCCCGGGTGGACGTCAAGCGGCTGCGTACCGCGCTCGGGGACGGGCTGGCGAAGATCGAGGTGGAGCCGCAGAACGCCGGGCTGACCATCGCCGGCGGCAAGCCCAAGGTCGTGCCCGGTCGGGCCGGCCAGCAGCTGGACGGCGCGGCGCTGAGCCGCGACCTGCTCGCCGTCCTACCGAAGGCCGACGGCCGGACCGTCACCGCCCAGCTCGAGCCGGCCGAGCCGGAGCTGAGCGAGACGAAGCTGGCGGAGCTGGGCATCAAGGAGCGGGTCTCCACCTTCACCACCCGGTTCCCGGGGGGCCTCTCCTCGCCGCGCAGCCAGAACATCGTGCAGGCCGCCAAGGACGTCGACGGCACGATCGTGAAGCCGGGCGAGACGTTCTCGCTGAACGGCCACACCGGTGAGCGCGGCTACGACCAGGGCTACCAGGACGCCCCCGTGATCGTGGACGGCAAGCTGGTGCCGGGGGTCGGCGGCGGCGTCTCGCAGTTCACCACGACGATCTTCAACGCCGCCTACTACGCCGGCATGGAGGACGTCGAGCACAAGCCGCACTCGTACTGGTTCGACCGGTACCCGGCGGTGATCGAGTCGACGATCTTCTGGCCGGACCTGGACTTCAAGTTCCGGAACAACACGCAGCACGGGGTGCTGATCGACACGGCGTACACCGCCAGCACGATCACGGTCTCGATGTGGAGCACGAAGATCTACGACAGCGTCAAGACCGAGTACGGCCCCCGCCGCAACACCACCAGCCCGAAGACCATCCACCTGGAGCCGGGCCCGAAGTGCATCCCCAGCAACGGGATCGACGGTTTCAGCCAGGACGCCTTCCGGGTCATCCGCAAGGACGGCAAGGTGGTCAAGCGGGAGAAGTTCAGCTGGACGTACCAGGCCGAGCCGAAGTACGTCTGCGGCCCTGAGCCGTCCTGACACGGCATGCGAGCAAAAGCCCCGCCGGGCTCGTCGCCGGCGGGGCTTTTTCGTCGTACGACCTCAGGGGCGCGCGTCCGCGAGCCCCTGGCGTACGCCGGCCGCGTCGCGGTCGGTGCCGTAGACCGGGGTGTCGGGCTGCTGCCGCCAGCTCTCGTCCAGCGTGCCGGCGTCCACCGGCTCAAAGCCCAGCTCCTCCACCAGCTCCATCACCACCTGCTTGGCCTGGACGTCGTCGCCGGCCACCGGCAGGGCGATGCGGTCGGGCGCACCGGCCGGCCTGCCGTTGTCCATCAGATGTGGGGCTCGGATGTTGTTGAACACCTTCACGACCCGGGCGCCCTTCAGGTGCTCGGCCGTCCAGCGGCTGGAGCTGAGGCTCCGGTCGAGCAGCTCGGCGATGTCGCCGTCCCGCTGGGGGTAGTAGTTGTTGGCGTCGATCACCAGCTTCCCGTCGAACAGCTCCGCCGGCAGCTCCGGCACGGCCTTCACCGGAATGGCGAAGACGACCAACTCCGCCCCCTGCACCGCATCCTCGAGCGTGCCGGCCGTGGCGCCGGTCTCCGCCGCGAGGTCGGTGAGGCTCTGCGGGCCCCGCGAGTTGGTCACGGTCACGTCGTGCCCCAGCGCGCGCAGTCGACGGGTGAGGGTGCCACCGATGTGCCCCGACCCGATAATTCCGATATTCATGACCACTCCTGCCTCCGCCAACGCCTGGCGGTCAGTTCCGGTCGAACCATCAGCAGGTACCCCGGCCGGTCCGCCCCGATAGCGGACGAGGCGTACGCCACGTCCTGTTCTCCGCCACCACGGCGGGGGACGCACCGCGGGCGGTCCCGCACCGACGGTACGAGACGAGACGGGCCGTTAGGGCGGATTCACCGAAGGCGGTGGACCATTCGTGGCCCGCTCGGTGAAAGTGCTGGAAACGCAGATGAGGCCACCCCGAAGGGTGACCTCATCTGGAAAGATTGTCCGGCGGTGTCCTACTCTCCCACACCCTCCCGAGTGCAGTACCATCGGCGCTGGAGGGCTTAGCTTCCGGGTTCGGAATGTTACCGGGCGTTTCCCCTCCGCCATGACCGCCGTAACTCTATCGACATGTCAAAC